>JBFJUC010000061.1:0-11590 GCA_041624875.1 Alcanivorax sp. | reverse complement strand
TTGTCGCGGAAGCTGCGGCGCATGAAGAAAGCGCCGCCTCGGCGCAGGATGGTGCCCACCACCGGCAGGTTCAGGTTGATGCCGGCGGCGATGTGCGGCGGCACCAGACCGTTGCGATACACCACGAACGACAGCAACAGGTAATCGATGTGGCTGCGGTGGCAGGGCACATAAATCACTTCGTGATCGCGGGCCACCTGGGTGAGGTTGTCCAGGTTGTACAGCCGGATGCCGTCGTAGAGGCGGTTCCACAACCAGTTCAGAAACAGCTCCAGCGCGCGGATGGTGGTGTGCGAATAATCCGCCGCGATCTCCATGGCGTAGCCGCGGGCCCGCGCCAGGGTTTTGTCCTCGCTTTCCTTGTTTTCCTCGGCGGTGTGCTGGATCGCCTCGCGCACGGAGGCGGCTTCCATGATCGAATTGGTCAGGGTGCGGCGGTGGGACAGATCCGGGCCGATGGCGGCTTCCTGCTGGCGACGGAAATGCACGCGCAGAATGCGTGAGGTTTTGCGTACCACCTGGTCGTCCGAGCGGCATTGATCCACCAGCTGACGCAGGGACATGGGCGAGCTGAACTGCACGTACAGATCGCGGCCCTGGGTGAGCACGATAAAGAACTTCTTGATGAAGCCCGGTGGCGACCAGTTGTCGGAAAAAATAATCCGCCACAGGGAATTCTCTTTCTCCGGTTGGCGGCCCCAGAACACCGATACCGGCACCAGCTGCACATCCAGTTCCGAGTTGTGCTTGAGGCCGGACACCAAGCGCTGCAGACGCGCCGGGGTGATCGCCCGGCGCTGGCGGCTAATGGTGGTTTCCCGCTTGTAGAGATGGAAGTAGCTGCGCGACAGGTGCTGCTTGCCGAGGGTCAGCGATGCCTTGGGCGCGCGCAGCCCGAGGCGGCGGGCCGCCTGGTCGGCCACGGCCGCGTCCGCCAGGGAGCGGTCGCGCAGCACGTAGACCACCGGTATGTCCGGGTTGAGCTGCAGCTCGGCCGGATCGCCGGGCAGGGCGCGGATACGCGTGCAAAGACGCATAAAAGCGCGAATCAGCAGGAAAAAGAGTCGATCAAGTCCTAACCAGGGCGTCATAAGGGCCGAAACTGTGGGAAAAGGTTTGTGAATTCTACCTAAAGGGCGGCGCCCCGGACATCACCGGATATTGCAAGATGTTACCGTCCGGCGAACGCCTGAACGGCGCTTATGCGGCACCTGCCCGGGCACCGGGATGTTGCTACAATCACGGTCTTTCCATTGCTTGCAGAGGAAGTTCACCGTGTCCGAGCACCAAGCCGGTATTTTCGACCGTAGTTTCACCGAGCATTTGTTTCTGGAATTCGCCCTGGGCGGCGGCCATTCGGTTGAAGCGGTGCGCGGCGCCTTGCGCGAGGCGCTGGCGGTGGCGGAGGAGCGTACGCCGGTACTGATGGCGTTCGGTCCGGGGCTGTGGGATCGCCTTGGCGAAGGGTTCGACTTCCCGCCGTTCTCCCTGGAGGGCATGGTGCCCGCCACCCAGGGCGATCTGTTGATCTGGATTCAGGCGGACAACCGCAGCGCCCTGTTCGATGCCGGCCTGCGGGTGCACCGTATTCTCGGCCGGGAACTGGATCTGCAACTGGAGGTGCAGGCGTTCGTTTACCACGACCTGCGCGACCTGTCCGGCTTTGTCGACGGCATCGGCAACCCGGAAGGCGAGCGCGCTAAAGAGGCGGCCATCATCCCCGAACCGCACCCGGCGGCGGGCGGCAGCTGGGTGCTGACCCAGAAATGGGTGCACGCCGGTCTCGAGGATTTCCATACATTGCCGGAAGCGGAGCAAGAGAACGTATTCGGCCGTACCAAGGCCGACGCGGTGGAATTCGATGACGAACGCATGCCCGCCAACGCCCATGTGGGCCGCATCGACGTGGACTATCACGGTGTGCCGCAAAAGATCTGGCGGCGCTCGGTGCCCTACGGCAACACCACCGAGTATGGGCTTTACTTCATTGCGTTCAGTTGCGAGCTGGACCGCTTCGACTATCTGTTGCGCCGCATGTACGGCCTGACCGAGGACGGTATTCGTGACCGGCTGCTGGACTTCACCCAGCCGGTGACCGGCGCCTGGTGGTACGCGCCCGCCCGGGAGTGGTTGGCGGCCTTGTGACCACCGACAGCACCGACAAAGCCGCCGCTCGCCCGCTGCTGGGCGTCGCCCTGATGGCGCTGGGGGTGGGTATCCTGCCGGTGATGGACGGGCTGGCCAAGCATCTCAGTGCCGAGTACCACGTGGTGCAAGTCACCTGGGCCCGCTATCTGTTCCACTTCGTGTTGTTGGCGGCGTTATTGCTGTGGCGGCTGCCGCTGCGCGAACTGATTCCGCGACACCCGGGGCTGCAGATACTGCGCAGCGCCTTTTTGTTGTCCACCACCCTGTGCTATTTCGGCGCCATCGCGTTCCTGCCGCTGGCCAACGCCCTGGCGCTGGCGTTCATCGGCCCGCTGGTCAGCACCGCCCTGGCGCCCTGGCTGCTTGGCGAACACGCCGGCGCGCGCCGTTGGGTGGCGGTGGTGGTGGGCTTCACCGGCACGCTGGTGGTGATCCGGCCCGGCTGGGCGGCGTTCGAGTGGGCGTCCTTGCTGGGCGTGGCCGCCGGCGTTTCCTACGGGCTCTATCAGCTCACCACCCGCCGGCTGTCCGGCAGCGGTCGCGCCTCGGTGACCCTGTTCTATACCTCGGTGTTTGGCTTCGCCGTGCTCAGCCTGGCGGTGGCGCCGTTCTGGACCACGCCGGGCCTGACCGGCTGGGGCCTGATGCTGATCATGGGCAGCGTCGGCGCGCTGGCGCACTTCCTGATCATCAGCGCCTTCGAGCACGCCCCGGCGCCCCTGCTATCGCCGGTCAGCTATATGGAAATGATTTCTGCCGTGGCGGTGGGCTGGCTGGTGTTCGGTGACTTCCCCGACGCCTTTACCTGGACCGGGATTGCCCTGATCGTGGTGAGTGGCCTGCTGGTGGTGATACGGGCCTGAGGATCATGCCAGGGAAGGAAAGCCTCAAAAAGTGAGCACTGCTCCTCAGAACGACACTTTTAAGACATTAGCTACTTTCATGTAGGAAATTGCTTACGAGTGCCACTTCTATAGTGTGAGAGTCTTCTTGGTGTCTATAGCTGCACCGGCATTGGGGGAGAAGAAGATGCTCCGGAATTTGATTTTGGCTGTGGTCCTGACCTGGCCCTCATTACTATTTGCCCAAATATTTACTAAAAACTATGTGGAGCCGACCGTCACGGAGTGGACATATTCGAGCAATCGTTGTGGCGTTGAGGAGGGTGATTTTCTCACCGAACAAGAGGCTGTAACGGATGGAGCAAACAAGTACTACGAAAAAGGATGTGGCTGGAATGTCGATAATCCTAGGAGGTGGGGGACTAAGGACGATCCAACTTATGGCGCATGCGGTAGCACGAAAAGGTACCCGAAATTCCCGAAAAATCTAAGAGATATACAATCCTCTAATACAAGACACTACAGCATTCAATATATGCACGGAGATGATTGTCAATATACGGCAACGGACGGCTTAACGGTATATCGCAGGCGCTCCGTAAGCTGCCCCGAGGGTTATCAACGTGATGGCCACGGTCTTTGTCTAACAGATCAAGATACGGCTAGGCAGTTGGGAGGGTGCAATGTGCAATCCGGTGATTGTTTTGCAGGTAACCCTATCCATATCCCTACAGGAAACAAATTCCATTCAGAGAATGATTACTTTTCCCGTGGAGCACATAGGTTATCATTTGATCGGTATTACAACAGTTCTTCATCGGTCACGCGCGGTAGCTTAGGTGCACACTGGCGATCGAGTTGGGATAAATCAATAGCTTTCCTTGAAGATAGTGAGCTTCAGATCGGCCAAGCGTATCGTGGCGACGGAAAGATATATACCTATGTGAAGACGACCGATACCTGGCTGTCCAGCGCGGATGTCCCCTATGAGCTGACTGAGACGCAGGGCGGCTATGAATTAACGAACGGCAAGATAAAAGAAGTGTACGACAGTTCCGGACGGCTTTTGGAGATTGTCGAATCATCCGGTTATGAGCAGGTGCTTTCGTATCAAGCTGGGCAAGTGTCATCAGTAACGGACAGTTATGGTCGCACCCTAAGTCTTATTTATTCATCGGGGCTCCTTGAGTCTGTAGTTATTCCCTCTGGGGATTCCGTTTTATACAGCTACGACGACATGAACCGTTTGATCAGCGTTCAAGGGCCTGATGATCAAGCGACAAGACAGTATCTGTATGAAAATGATGACTATCCGATGGCTTTGACCGGGATCCTGGATCGGAATGGGGATCGCTACGCCACCTGGGTTTATTCAGAAGATGGCAAAGCCATTGAGTCATATCATGGTGATACCATTCAGGCGAACTTAACCAGAGTCATAGATGAAGGTCTCAATCGGTACAAGGTGACGGGGCCTTTGGGGGCATGGAGGCGAGTCGAATATAGGAAAGTGAATGGAATTTGGAAATCAAAATCAACTTATAAGTACGAATGCGGGGGCTGCTCTTACGACGAGCGCAGCTTTATATTTTACAACGATGATGGGTTTTATGAGTCGATAACTGATGGTAGAGGGGTAGAGGTTTTTTATGAGCGAAATGCCGATGGGCGTCCGATAGTAACTCGGGAAGCTAAGGGTGAGAATATCGAGAGGGTTACAACAAGGGAATGGTCGTCAGACCTGGATCAAATTACCGCTGTTGAAACGGGCAACAGGAAAGTCAGCTACGGTTATGACCAGGCTGGGAATAGAATTTCAGAGAGCGTAAAGGACTTGTCTACAGGGCAGTCTCGGGCAACGAGTTGGACCTATAACCAATATGGTCAGGTCCTGAGTGTCGATCCTCCCGGCCATGGTCTATCCGACGTAGTGTCTTATGTGTATGACAGTTCCGGCAATATGACGGAGGTTGAGAACGCCCTGGGAACCGTTCAATTCACCGCTCATGATCCCAATGGCAACCCCCTGACTATGTACAGCGTTAATGGGGTCCAGACTGACATTTCATACGACGCAAGCCAGCGGGTAACAGAGGTGGTTGAAGCGGCCGGATCCCCACATGCTGCTACAACAACGTTTGATTACGACGCCGTAGGGCAGCTTACTCGATTAACCCTGCCAAACGGCGCCTGGATCGGCTATGAATACGACGCCGCCCACCGCCTGACAGCCCTCGAAGACGCCCTAGGCAACCGAGTGGAATACACTTTGGACACGGCTGGCAACCGCATCGCTGAGGCGGTTTCGGGCTCTTCCGGCACGGTGTTCCGCGAACGAACCAGCGATTACGACCAGCTCAGCCGTCTGGTGGCGGAAATCAACGGTGTGGGTGATCGCACTGAGCATGACTATGATGCCGTGGGCAACCGCTCCACCACGGAAGACGCTGCTTCGAACGTCACGGCCTACGCGTACGATGCCCTCAATCGCCTGACGGAGGTAACGGACGCCCTCAATGGCGAGACGGCCTATGAATATGACGCGCTGGATAACCTTACCCAGGTCATCGATCCGCGCGGTGTGATGACGACCTACGACCACAACGCCTTCGGCGATGTCTTGGCGGAACACAGTCCGGACGCCGGCACCACCACCTACACCTACGACGCCGCTGGCAATCGGCTGACCCGCACCGACGCCCGGGGCGTCACCGCTACCTACAGCTATGACGCCCTCAACCGGCTCACCGGTATCGATTATCCCGGTAACGAGGAAGACATCCAGTACACCTACGACCAGGGTGCCTATGGTAAGGGGCGTTTGACAGGCTTCACCGACGCGGGCGGCGCCACCACGCTGATCTATGACCCTCGGGGCAATGTGCTCACCCGAACCCGGAGCACCGGGGGGAACAGCTTCACGATGCAGTACGAATACGATCTGGCGGACAACATTACCGCCATCGTGTACCCCAGCGGCCTGCGTATTGATCTAACGCGGGATACGATGGGTCGGATCACGGCAGTAGACACCACCGTCAATGGCGCGGCAACCGGCTTGGCCAGCCAGATCCAGTATCAACCCTTCGGAGGCATCACCGGGCTGACCTACGGCAACGGCATGATCCAGACCCGCCAGCACGACCTCGCTGGTCGTCTGGTCGCGCAAACCGTGCCGCCGGTGCAGGATCTGGGTTGGACTTACAGCAATACCGGCAATATCACTGGCATTCAGGATCAGGTGACGCCGGCCCGAACCCAGACCTTTAGTTACGATGCGCTCGATCGGCTCACCGATGCCAGTGGCGCCTACGGCACGCGGGCGTATCAGTACGACGCCGTGGGCAACCGCACCCAGCGCACCGGAGACGGTCAAACCACACCCTATGGCTACGCTCCGGACAGCAACCGGCTCACCACTATCGACGGCCAGAACGTGCCTTATGACGCCACGGGCAACATCCTGACCCTGGCCGGGGACGACTTCACCTACGGGGCCCGCAACCGCCGACAAACCACGGAGCGCAACGGCACCCTGATCGCGGCGTACGAATATAACGCCCTGGGTCAGCGGACCCATAAGAGCCACGCCGGCACCGAGACGCACTTCGTCCACGGCCGTAACGGCCAGCTCATCGGCGAATACGACGCCAGCGGTCAAGTGATCCGGGAGTACGTCTACCTGGAAGGCGAACCTCTTGCGATGATCCACCAGGGGGCGGTGTACTACTTCCACAACGACCAACTGGGCAGCCCGCTCAAGCTTACCGACAGCAACCAGAATGTGGCCTGGGACGGCGTTCGGGCGCCCTTTGGGGAAATGAGCGTTACCACGAATGCAGTGGAGAACCCACTGCGTTTCCCGGGGCAGTATTTCGATGCTGAGACTGGTCTGCATCAAAACTGGTTTCGGGATTATGATCCAGGCATCGGAAGGTATACGCGCTCTGATCCGATTGGGCTTTATGGTGGCCTGAATACCTATGCCTATGTGGGAGGCAATCCATTTTTGAGAAGTGATCCCATGGGATTGGCGTGTGGGACGGGGCTATGCATAGGTGGTGCCTTATGGGTGGCCGGTCAATTAGCCATTGATGCTACCGCAGTTGGGGCAGGAATATGGGTCGCTTCTGAAAATGGTCAGGGCGATAATCTTGACGACTTGCTCGATGACGCGCGTGACGACTTAGATGAAGAGAATTTTTGCTACCCTGAAAATACCCCCGGTGATGGCTGTGAAGAGCTTTATGCCACGGATACTGCGACCTGCAATGGTATCACTAGAATACGTGGTAAAAGATCAGGTGCCATATGTCATTCCTCAGCCTCGGAACGGTATGCTGCGTGCTTGGCAGGTAGACCCATTCCTCCATTGAATACGTGGAATAATTGAAATGAGTATTAGAACCATAAGTTACGCACATTTATTAGAAGTGGATGAAGAAGAGAGAATTTTAAGTATATATAGAGTTTACCCTGACGGAAAAAAAGAGCTGTTTACGTCGGCGAATTTTCCGATCAACTCTTTGGAAGATGACAGGGAAAGCTTTAAGGAATTCGCTTTAAAATTAGGAGAGAGCATATTAGTGGACTCTCCGACTGCTCGGAAGCTGCTGAGAATTTAGTTTCTTACGTCCAGAGTCTAAGAGCTTTTCTTGGCGGAGAAGATAATTATAAATCACGCTACCGAATGTTAGGAGGAAGTATGCAGATTTCAGTAAAATTTCCTGTATTTTTCCTTATGGTGGTCGCGATAGCTTTCTCCGTTGATTCCTTCGCTGAAGATTGGTCCCCTGACCTTAAATTCAGGATCGAAGGCGGTGATCTGGAAGAGAACATGACTTGGATATCTGGCTTCGCCTATGCTCGTGATTCACTTTATCGGAGACATGATTGTTTGGGGTCGGATGGGCAGGTTGGCTCTAAGGATCTTGTCAAAGTTCTCAACGATAAATTTAAAGGCGAAGATATAACCGCAGAGAAAGCCACCGCGGCCTTGGACGGGTATTTATTCCGGCGTTATGAAAAGGGTTGTTTCTAGGCGGTTTTCAAAAGAAGGCGCTACGTCCGCCGCCGGTAGCCCGGGAGCTTTGAAGCCATAGCGCCAGCAAGGTCTCTGGTATTCCTGCCGGCCGGCTTGGCCGGCCTTTCGCGGGCAAGGCCCGCTCCCACAAGGCGCGCTCCCACAAAGAATCAGTCCGCCTTCCAGCCGGTGAACATCTTGCGGATCAGGAAGGGGGTGAGCTTGAGGCTGGCGCCCAGCCACTGGCCGAGGCCGGTGGGGAAGGCGAAGCGCAGGGCGTGGATCAGGCCCTTGTAGGTGGCCTGGTCGAACGGGTACCACCAGAGGTTGCGCTTGGCGGGCAGCAGGTCCCAGTTGATCACCTTGGCGTTGGTCATTTCCAGCAGGCCCTCGGGCCCGTGGGTGCGGCCGATGCCGGATTCCTTCCAGCCGCCCCAGGGCGCTTCCGACAGACCGTGGGTGTAGAGGTGGTCGTTGATGGTGGTGACGCCGCTTTCCAGGCGCGACGCCAGTTCCCGGCCGCGTTTGTTGTCGCCGGTCCATATTGACGAAGTCAGTGCCAGGTTGGAGCGGTTGGCTTTTTCCAGTGCCTGTTCGGCATTGGCGACTTTTTCCACCGCCAGGATCGGGCCGAAGGTTTCCTCGCACACGGTGAGCATGTCGTCGGACATTTCCGTGAGCAGGGTGGCGGGGAAGAAGTAGCCGTTGTCCACGTCGCCCACCGGTTGCGATTGCGCCTGAATGCGCGCGCCCTTGGCGAGGGCGTCTTCCAGGTGCTGCTGGACGGTGCGCAGCTGGCCTTCGGTGGTCAGGCTGCCGATGTCGGTGATGACGTCCTTGCCGTGGCCGGGGCCATGGCGCAGGGCGCGGGTTTTCTTGGCCAGCCGTTCGACGAAGTCGTTGTAGACGGCGGCTTCCACGTAGATGCGTTCCACACCGCCGCAGCTTTGGCCGGCGTTCTGGTAGCCGGCCCAGGCGGCGCCGTTGGTGGCCCGTTCCAGGTCGGCGTCGGCGAGCACGATCATGGCATCGTTGCCGCCCAGCTCCAGGGACACCGGCGTCAGGGTTTGCGCCGCCTGGGCCATCAGGGTTTTGCCCGCCGGCACGCTGCCGGTGAAGAACAGTTTGTCGATGCCATTCTCGAAGAAGGCGGTGGCTACCTTTGAGCCGGAGCCGACGATGTGCTGGAACAGGCCTTCGGGCAATTCGCCAGCGTCCAGGATGCGTTCGATGGCGCGGCCCACCGCCGGCGTGGCGGCGGCCACTTTGAGCAGCACCGCGTTGCCGGCCATCAGCGCCATGATGATTTCACCGAACGGGATCGACAGTGGGTAGTTCCACGGGCTGATGATGCCCACCACGCCCAGCGGCAGGTGGCTCACTTCGGTGCGCTTGTTGGCGAACAGCAGATGGCCGGCGGCGCGCTTTTGCGGGCCGAGCACTTTGCCGGCGTTCTTGGCGTACCAATTGCACGCCAGGGCACAGGGCAGGACTTCCGTGGCCAGGGCGTCGATGCGGGTCTTGCCGTTGCTGTCACTGACGGTGGCGGCCAGATCCTCGGCGCGGTCGACGATGTAGCGGCGCATCAGGTGGATATGGCGGGCCCGTTCCTTGAACGACTTGGCGGCCCATTGGCGCTGAGCGGCGCGGGCCCGTTGCAGGCGCTCGGGCATGCCGGCGAGATCGGTTTCGTTGAGTTCGGCCACGGCGGCGCCGGTGGCGGGGTTGATATCGGTGACGGTCATCTCGTGGCTCCGGCCAGGGACGATAAAACGGGTTGGCGACAACGGCTAATGGAAGCATACGCCCCCGGCCTGGGGAATGGCGATGCCGCCGTTGTGAGCGGCGCCGCTGTCAAACTTTGCTATGCTGGCGGTCGCTGGTCTGGCGGAAGGGAAAATTATGATCGAGGATATCAATGTGTGGCTGCCGTTCTACGGCGCCTGGGTGGTGGTGTGCACGCTGTTGAGTGTGATGATCGCGCGCAACAAAGGCATGAAGCCGCTGCTCGCCGGCGCGGCCGGTTTCGTGGCCGCGTTCATTCCGATTGTCGGGCTGATCTATCTGGTGGTGCTGGGCACACGGCCGGCGAAATAGCCGGCGTTATCCGGCGAGCAGGTTTTTCAGTATGCCCTGATAGATATCGGTGAGCGTGTCGAGCTCCGAGATCGAAGTATGCTCGTCCACTTTGTGGATGGTGGCGTTGACCGGCCCCAGCTCCACCACCTGAGCGCCGGTCGGCGCGATAAAGCGCCCGTCACTGGTGCCGCCGGCGGTGGACAGGTGCGCGTCGCCACCGGTGCGTTCCTTAATTGCCGCCACGGTGGCGTCCACCAGGGCACCCCGGTCGGTGAGGAACGGCTGGCCGGACAGCTTCCACTCAATCTCGTAATCCAGGCCGTGGCTTTCCAGAATGGTTTCCGTGCGCTGACGCAATTCGAAGTCGGTGACTTCGGTGGAAAAGCGGAAATTGAACAGCACCTGGCAGTCACCGGGAATCACATTGGTGGCGCCGGTGCCGGCGTTGACGTTGGAAATCTGAAAGCTGGTGGCCGGAAAGAATTCATTGCCGTGGTCCCATTCCGCCGCCGCCAGTTCCGCCAGGGCCGGGGCCACTTCGTGCACCGGGTTGCGGGCCAGGTGCGGGTAGGCCACGTGCCCTTGCACGCCTTTCACGGTGAGCAGACCGCCCAGGGAGCCGCGCCGGCCGTTCTTGATCACGTCGCCGACGGTGTCCGTGGAGGAAGGCTCGCCGACCAGGCAGTAGTCGATGGGTTCGTCGCGGGCCTGCAGGGTTTCCACCACCTTGACGGTGCCGTTCACCGAGGGGCCTTCCTCGTCGGCGGTGATCAGAAAGCCGAGGCTGCCCCGATGGTCGGGATGGGCGGCGATAAAGTCTTCCACCGCCACCAGCATGGCGGCGATGGAGCCTTTCATGTCCGCCGCGCCGCGACCGTAGAGCAGGTCGCCGTCCTCGGTGGGCACGAAGGGGTCGAAGCGCCATTTGTCGGCGTCACCGGTGGGTACCACATCGGTGTGGCCGGCGAATACCAGCAGCGGGCCGTCGTTGCCGCGTCGCGCCCAGAGATTACGCACTTCCTCGAACCACAGCGTCTCGCACTGGAAGCCCAGGGCTTCCAGTTTTTCGATCATCCAGTCCTGACAGCCTTCGTCCTCCGGTGTCACCGACGGACGGCGTATCAGTTCCTTGGCGTACTCGAGGGTTCTGCTCACGGACACTCCGATTCTAGTTATGTTTGTGCAGCTCTTCGTTGAGCGCCACGGCGGTTTTATTGGTTTGGCACTGCACCGCGCCGTTCACTGAATCGCGGCGGAACAACAAATCGGACTGGCCGGCCAGATCGCGCGCTTTGACGGTGTCCGCCACCTTGCCGTTCTGATCCAGCACTTCCACCTTGGTGCCGGCGGTGATGTACAGGCCGGCTTCGATGGTGCAGCGGTCGCCCAGGGGAATGCCGGTGCCGGCGTTGGCGCCGAGCAGGCAGTTCTCGCCCAGGGAGATCACGATGTTGCCGCCGCCGGACAGGGTGCCCATGGTGGAGGAACTGCCGCCCAG
>JBFJUC010000060.1:0-11676 GCA_041624875.1 Alcanivorax sp. | reverse complement strand
CCCACCACCCGGGGCGTGGTCAACGCCATCCTCAGCGGTGCGCTGGACGACGCCGAAACCGAGCACCTGGACATCATCAACCTGGACGTGCCCAAGTCGGTGCCCGGTGTCGATGACACCCTGCTCAAGCCCAAGAACACCTGGGCCGAGCCGGAGAACTACGAGGCCCGCGCCCGCGACCTGGCCGAGCAGTTCCAGAGCAACTTCGCAGAGAAGTACGCCGACGTAGCGGACGACATCCGCGCCGCCGGCCCGAAAGCGTAGGCGGCGCTCCACGCCGCCCAACAAAAGAACCCGCCACTCGGCGGGTTTTTTTGTTGCGGCACGATTTCACGCCAATGCCCACGCGGCGTTAGACTAGCGCCCTTAACGCAAGGAGCCCCCTGAATGAGCAAACCAAAGATCGTGGTGGTCGGCGGCGGTGCCGGTGGTCTGCCCCTGGTCACCCAGCTGGGACGCAAACTGGGCAAGTTCGGGCACGCCGATATCACCCTGGTGGACGCCAGCAGTGTGCACGTCTGGAAGCCGCGCTTTCATGAAGTCGCCACCGGCGCCATCGACGCCGACCTGGACGCGGTGGATTACCGCGCCCACGCCCGCCTCAACCACTATCGCTTTGAACCAGGCAACATGACCTGGGTGGACAAAGACAAGCGCGCCATCACCCTGGCGCCGATCACCGACGCCCAAGGCGAAGAGGTGTTGCCCGAGCGCAATATCTATTACGACTACCTGGTGATCGCGGTGGGCAGCCAGAGCAATGACTTCGGCACCCCCGGGGTGCGCGACCATTGCCTGTTCATGGACACCCGCGCCCAGGCGGAACGTTTCCGCGAGCGCTTCATGAACACCTGCCTGCACGCCAACTACCGCGACGAGCCGGTATCCGTGGCGATCGTCGGCGGCGGCGCCACCGGCGTCGAGCTGGCGGCGGAAATCCACCATGCGGTGGCCATGCTCAAGCTGTACGGCCATGAACACCTGGACCGCAAACAGCTCAATGTGACGGTGGTGGAAGCGCTGCCCCGCATTCTGCCGGGGCTGTCCGAGCGGGTGTCCGCCGCCGCCCAGGAGCGCCTGGAAGGGCTCGGCGTGTCGGTGCGCACCGGCGTCATGGTGGCGCGCGCCACCGAGGAGGCGCTGATCACCAAGGACGACGAAACCCTCAGCGCCGACCTGATGGTGTGGGCCGCCGGCGTCAAAGCCCCGGATTTTGTCGGCAAGCTGGAAGGCTTCGCGCTCAACAGAATCAATCAGATCGAGGTGTCGCCCACCCTGCAGGCCAAGGGCAACGACCGGGTATTCGTGGTCGGCGACTGTGCCTTTCTCAAGCCGGACGGCGACGACAAGCCGATCCCGCCGCGTGCCCAGGCCGCCCAGCAGATGGCCAGCCACACCGCCAAGAACCTGCACCGCCTGATCATGAACCGCGACCCCAAGCCGTTCCGCTACCGCGACCACGGTTCCCTGGTGTCTCTGTCCAACTACAGCTCCGTGGGCATGCTCATGGGCAACCTGAAAGGCGGCAACTTCTTCGTCGAAGGGTGGCTGGCCCGGCTCATGTACGTGGGCCTGTACCGCATGCATCAGGCGGCGCTGTACGGCTGGCCACGCACCCTCATGCTGCTGACGGCGGGCCGCTTCAGCAAGCTGGTGCGGCCGCGCATGAAATTGCACTGATTAGGCCACGGAGAGAACCATGGCGGTGTTCACAGGATGGATTCTGACATTGATCGGCCTGGCGCTGGCCGTCGGCGGCGGCTGGCTGGCGGTGCTCGGCGGCAGCGGCTACTACCTGATTGCCGCGCTGGGCTTTTTAGCCACGGGCGTGCTGATGATCATGCGCCGGCCCGGCGCGCTCTGGATCTACGCACTGCTGATCCTGGGCACCGGCCTGTGGTCGGTATGGGAAGTGGGCCTGGACTGGTGGGCTCTGATGCCCCGTGGCGCGGTGATCGTGGCCATCGGCCTGTGGCTGATGACGCCCTGGGTGACGCGCGGCCTGAACGCCAGCGGCCGTCAACCCTGGGGGCTGGCCGCCGGGCCGGTGGCGGTGATGGTGGTCGCCGCCGGAGCCCTGGCCCTGACCGCGGTGCTCGGACCGGACCCCCACGGCGTGCGCGGTGACCTGCCCACCGCCCGCACGCCTCAGCCACCGCAGAGCTCGCAAAGCAATATTGCCGACGGCGACTGGCACGCCTATGGCCGCACCGGCTTCGGCCAGCGTTACTCGCCCCTGGAGCAGATCACCCCGGACAACGCCGGCCGGCTCGAGCCGATCTGGACCTACCACACCGGCGACCAGCGCGGAGAGGGAGACCCGGTGGAGACCACCTACGAGGTCACTCCGCTCAAAATCGAGAACACCCTCTACCTGTGTACACCACACCATTGGGTCATCGCCCTGGACGCGGACAGCGGTGAAGAAATCTGGAAGTTCGACCCCGAAATCGACAAGGACATCAGCCGCCAGCACCAGACCTGCCGCGGCCTGTCCTATTTCGACGGCCACCAGCAGGCGGACACGCCCGCCCCCGGCGAGAACAGCGCGGTGGCGGCGTCCGGCGAACGGCATCTCAGCGCCGACCCGACCTGCCAGCGCCGCCTGTTTTTGCCCACCGGCGACGCCCGCCTGATCGCCCTCGACCCGGAAACCGGGGAGCGTTGCGCCGGCTTCGGCGACAACGGTTCGGTGAATCTGTGGGCCAACATGCCGCACAAGAAAGAAGGCTTCTACTATTCCACCTCACCGCCGGTGGTCACCGAGAACCACGTCATCATCGGCGGCGCGGTGAACGACAACGTCTCCACCCGTGAGCCTTCCGGCGTGATCCGCGCCTACGACGTCGACACCGGCGAACTGGTTTGGAACTGGGACCCCGGCAACCCCGGGCAAACCGACCCGATCGCCCCCGGCGAGACCTACACCACCAGCACCCCTAATTCCTGGTCGGTGTCCAGCGTCGACGAGGCACTCGGCCTGATCTACCTGCCGATGGGCAATCAGGTCCCCGACCAGTGGGGCAAGGACCGCACCACCGACTCGGCGCCGTTCTCGTCAGCGATCGTCGCCCTCGACATCGACACCGGCGAGCTGCGCTGGGTCTTCCAGACCGTGCACAACGACCTCTGGGACATGGACGTGCCGGCCCAGCCGAGCCTGATGAACCTGGATACCGACCACGGTTCGGTACCGGTGCTGGTGGCGCCCACCAAGCAAGGGGACGTCTATGTGCTGGACCGCCGCAACGGCGAACCGGTGTTGCCGGTGAGCGAAGACAAGGCGCCGGAGAGCCTCGGCTACCAGCCGGTGGCCGACACCCAGCCGAGCTCGTCGCTAAGCCTCAACCCGCCGCCGCTGAAAGGCCGCGATATGTGGGGCGCCACCCTGTTTGACCAGCTCGTCTGCCGCATCCAGTTTCAGCGGCTGAACTACGAAGGCCGCTACACGCCGCCGTCGGAACAAGGCAGCCTGATCTACCCGGGTAATTTCGGCGTGTTCAACTGGGGCGGCCTGGCGGTGGACCCGGAACGCCAGGTGGCGTTCACCACGCCGAGCTATCTGGCGTTCGTGTCCACGTTGATCCCGCGCCAGGACGACACCAGCCACTATGTGTCCGACGGCAAGCCGGGGCTGAACGAAAACTACGGCGCGCCCTACGCGGTCTCCCTGAAACCGTTCCTGTCGCCGCTGGGCCTGCCCTGCCAGCAACCGCCTTGGGGTTACGTGGCCGGCCTGGATCTGCGCAGCGGTGAGGTGGCGTGGAAACACCGCAACGGCACGGTGCGTGACCAGTCGCCGGTACCGCTGCCATTCAAGATGGGCGTGCCGGATCTGGGCGGCCCGATCGTCACCGCCGGCGGCGTGGCGTTCATGAGCGGCACCATTGACTACTATGTGCGCGCCTACGACGTCACCACCGGCGAGCCGCTGTGGCAAGACCGCCTGCCCGCCGGCGGTCAGGCCACGCCGATGACCTACCTGGACTCCCAGGGCCGCCAGCGCCTGCTGGTGGTGGCCGGCGGCCACGGTTCCCTGGGCACCCAGGCCGGCGACGCCATCATCGCCTATGGTCTGAAGGACGACTGAACGGCCGGCGCTCGGCGTTCACGACAGCGGCGCCCCGGGCCGCTACACTGCCGGGATGATCCGGGGAAGGGCAGCGATGAAAGCAGCGGCGGAATACGCTTTCCGCGTAATAAAGAATGCGGTGGGCTTCTGGCTGGAAGCCAATGCGGTCAGCTACGCTGGCGCGCTGGCGTTTTTCACCCTGTTCTCCATCGCCCCGGTGGTGATTCTCGCGGTGCAGGTGATCGGCCTGGTGATGAGCACCGACGCCGCCATGGCCCGCATCATGACCCAGCTTCAGGAAACCATCGGTCCCGACGCCGCCGAGACGGTACGCACCGCTGTCGCCGCCAACCAGATCGATCAGGGCGGCATCCTGCCCACGCTGATTGGCCTGGGCGCCATGGTGGTCGGTGCCACCACCGTGTTCGCACAGATGCAGCGCTCCCTCAATAACGTCTGGGACATCGCCCCGCGCCCCTCCCGCAACACCGTTCTGGCGCTGCTGAAAAGCCGTTTAATGTCGCTCACCGTGGTGCTTTCCATCGGTTTCGTACTGATGGTTTCGCTGTTTCTGAGCGTGCTGCTGCAGGCGATCATGGTGTTCGCCCGGGACTGGCTGCCGATCCCGGCGGGCCTGGTGGTGGGACTGGAAACGGTGATTTCCGTGGGCGTGGTGACGCTGCTGTTCGCCACCATCTTCAAGGTGCTGCCGGACGCGGTGCTGCGTTGGAAAGACGTGATCTCCGGCGCCCTGGTGACCGCCTTGCTGTTCGTCCTCGGGCGCTTTCTGATCGCTTTCTACCTGTCCCACACCGCCACCGCTTCCACCTACGGCGCCGCCGGTTCGCTGGTGTTGCTGCTGCTGTGGGTCTATTACTCGTCCCTGATTCTGCTGTTCGGTGCCGCCATCACCCGAGCCCATACCGAGGCACGCGGCATCGTCATCCGGCCCAGCCGCACGGCGGTGCGGGTGCACCGCCAAATGCTTGAGGACCCCGCCGGCCGTTAGCCGGTTTGATGCCCCGTTCACCCCCCACTTGCCACCGTAGTGTTTAATATCAATGACATAACAACACGGGGGACGCCATGACTGTCCATCGCAACCCGCCACGCCTGGCGTTGTGGGCGACACTGCTGAGCCTGCCACTGGCCGCCTGTGACTCCATGGAAACACGCACCCAGGACGTCACCGCCACCGCCTACACCCTGTCCGAAGCGGAAACCAAGAAAGGCAACGTGGGGCTGGCCGCCTGGGGCGATCAGCTGGAGCCCGGCATGAAAGCGATCGCCGTGTCGCGGGATCTGATCCCACAGGGTCTGGGCCACGAAACCGTGGTGCGGATCGAGGGCCTGAAAGGCGAATACGTGGTGCGCGACAAGATGAACCGGCGCTGGACCGATAAGATCGACATCCTGATGAAGGATCGGGCGGCGGCGCTGGAGTGGGGCAAGCAGACCGTCACCATCAGCTGGCAGGTACCGGAGACCGAAACCGAGTAAGCGCCGCCTTCACGGCCGTCAGCCGGCCGGGGGCGGACTATCAATACCACTACCCGGAGGTCCGCCATGCCCAGTGTTTTCGCAATACGTCCCACCCGCCCCGTTTTCCCTGTCGCGGTCACGCTGCTTTCGCTGGCGCTGGCCGGGCTGTTCCTGCCGGGTGGCGCACGGGCCGCCGACACCGAAAGCCCGGTGGATTGGCAAAGCTGGTCACCGGCGGTCTTCGAACGCGCCGACCAGGAAAACAAACTGGTTCTGCTTGATCTAGGGGCCGTCTGGTGCCACTGGTGTCACGTCATGGACCGGGAGACCTACGCGAACCCGGACGTGGCCGCGTATCTGGCGGAACACTATGTGGCCGTCAAAGTGGACCAGGACCGGCGGCCGGATCTGGCCAACCGCTTCCGCGACTACGGCTGGCCGGCGACCATCGTGTTCAACGCCGGGGGCACGGAAATCGTCAAGCGCGCCGGCTATATCCCGCCGGAAAAATTCATGCGGCTGCTGACCGCCATCGTCGCCGATCCCAGCCCGGAATCCGCCACGCGCACCGACACCGTGGACGAATTCGTCGGCTCGCCGCTGCTTACCGAAGCGGTGCGCGACGAATTGCTCGACATGCACGAGCGCAGCTATGACTGGGACAACGGCGGCCTGGACCTGGCGCAAAAATTCCTCGACCGGGACAGCGTGGAATACGCCCTGCGCGCAGCCTGGCACGGTGATAAGCAGGAAGCGCGCAAGGCCCGGCAAACCCTGGACGCCTCCTACAATCTGATCGACCCGGTGTGGGGCGGTATTTATCAGTATTCCACCGGCGGCGACTGGCACTATCCTCACTTTGAAAAAATCATGTCCTCCCAGGCCGGGTATCTACGCATCTACGCCCTGGCCTACGCCCAGTGGCAGGACCCGGAAGACCTGCGCGCCGCCCGCAGCACCATCGATTACCTCAACACCTTTCTCAGCGGCCCGGACGGCGCCTTCTACACCAGCCAGGACGCCGACGTGATCCCGGGCCAGCACAGCGCCGGCTATTTCGAAAAAGACGATGAGGCCCGGCGCCAGGAAGGCATTCCCCGCGTCGACACCCATCGCTACGCCCGCGAAAACGGCTGGGCCATCGAAGCCCTGACCCGCTTCCACGACGCCACCGGCGACACCGCCGCCCTCGACCGTGCCCGCCAGGCAGCGCGCTGGGTGCTGGCGCAACGGCGCCTGCCCGGCGGCGGCTTCCGCCATGACGCCGAGGACCCCGCCGGCCCCTACCTGGGCGACAACCTGGCCATGGGCCGCGCCTGCCTGAGCCTGTACCGAAGCACCGCCGAACGGCAGTGGCTGGACTGCGCCACCGGCGCCGCCGGCTTCATCGACCGCCATTTCCGCCAGGACGGCGCCGGCTTCATTACCAGCGTGGCCGAACCCGGCGTGCCGGTGGCGCCGGCGGCACGCATCGAAGAAAACATTGCCGCCACCCGCTTCGCCAACCTGTTGCACCACTACACCGGCGACCCGGCCTGGCGAGCGCTGGCTGAACACGGCATGCGCTATCTCGCCACCCCGGCGATCGCCACCGCCCGCGTGGAAGAAGCCGGCATTCTGCTGGCGGACCAGGAACTGGCGCGGGCGCCCCGGCATTTCACCATCGTCGGCGCCAAGGACGACCCCCAAGCCCGCGCGCTGTACCGTCTGGCGCTCGCCGAACCCGGCGATTACAAACGCATAGAGTGGTGGGACCGGGAAGAGGGCCCGCTGCCCAACCCGGACGTGCAATACCCCGCCACGGATCGCGCCGCCGCCTATGTGTGCACCGACAAACGATGCTCCCTGCCCGCCTTCGACGGCGACCGCTACGCGGACGTGATCGCCCGGCTCACCCACCCTTCCGACAGTGACGACCGCCCTCCCGAGGACTGAGACACCAGGGCGCTCGGCGCCCACCGTCCGGTGGGGTATGCTCTCCTATTTCGTTTGCACTCTCGGGAGGGAACATGGGCGATCATTCGTTAAAAGATAAAGTGGTGCTGATCACCGGCGCGGGTGGCGGCATCGGCCGCGCCACCGCCGAAAAGCTGGGCCGCCAGGGCGTCCGCTTGATGGTGTCCGACATCGACGGCGACGCCGCCGAAGCCACCGCCGAGGCGATCCGCCGGGCCGGCGGTGAGGCCCGCGCCCGTGCCACCGACGTGAGCCGCGACGACCAGGTGGCGGCGCTGGTGGCCGCCACCATGGACGCGTTCGGGCAGCTCGACGGCGCCTTTAACAACGCCGGCATCGAAGAAGAAAACGACAAGGTCGCCGAGGTGGACGAAGCGCTGTTCGACCGGGTCATGGCGATCAACGTCAAGGGCGTGTGGCTGTGCATGAAGCACCAGACCGCAGTGATGGCGCCGCGCAAGACCGGCAGCATCGTCAACACCGCCTCGGTGGCCGGTCTGGTGGGCGCGCCGCGCCGCGCCGCCTACGCCGGCAGCAAGCACGCGGTAGTGGGCATGACCAAGAGTGTCGCCGCCGAGTACGCCCTGCAGGGCCTCCGCGTCAACACCGTCTGCCCGGGCATCATCCGCACCGCGATGATGGAGCGGGCCATTGAGCAAGCGGCGAAGGCCGGCTACGCCAGCGAAGAAAAACAACGCCAGTTCCACCGCGCCATGCACCCGCTGGGCCGGGTCGGCGAAGCGGACGAAGTGGCGGAAGCGGTGATCTGGCTGCTGTCCGGCGCCTCATCGTTCGTCACCGGACATCAACTCGCCGTGGACGGCGGCCTCACCGCACTTTAAAGGAGAACACCAATGTTGAAACTGCACGGCTTCGACGCCAGCAACTACGTGAACATGGTCAAATTCGCGCTGCGTGAAAAAGGCCTCGAATTTGAGCAGGCGACTCTGTATCCCAGCCAGGAAGACACCGTGCTGGGCGTCAGCCCCATGGGCAAAGTGCCTGTGTTGGAAACCGGCGGCGTTTTTCTGTCGGAAACCAATGTGATTCTCGAATACCTGGACGAAAGCCAGGCAGGGCCGGCGCTGTACCCGACCGACCCGCTGGCAAAAGCCCAGGTCAAACAGCTCGCCAAGCACATCGAGTTGTACCTGGAATTGCCCGCCCGACGCTGTTATCCGGAAGTCTTTTTCGGCGGCCAGGTCAGCGACGAAACCAAGGCGCAGACCCGCGAAGCTTTGTTGAAAGGCATCCGCGCTCTGGCGCGCAAGGCGCGCTGGCAGCCGTTCCTGACCGGCGATCAACTGACCGCGGCCGACGCTTTCTTCCTGTACAGCGCGGAATTGGCGAAAGCAGTGGCCGGCAAATTGTTCGGCATCGACCTGCTGGCGGAAGCGCCGGGCAGCGCCGACCTGCTGGCGCGCCTCAACGAGCGCGACAGCGCCAAAAGCGTGGCCGCCGAACGGGATCTGGCCATGGAGAAGTTCCTCAAGTACGCCCGCGGCGGCCAATAAGCCCCAGGCGGCGGGCGGCTTCCTTCACGGCTCGATGCCGTCGTGGCATGCTCACTGGTGTCCTTCGTTTGCCGGTGAGACCCGAGACCATGATTCGACCCACGCCCGCCTCCATTTTAACCCGCTCTTTGCCGCTGGTCGGCGCCCTGCTGGTGTCCGCCTGCGCGGACGCCCAAAGCCCCATCGCACCGGACGACGACCCCACCGTCAGCGCCACCACTTTGGTGGAAGGGCTGAACCATCCGTGGTCGCTGGCCTTCGTAGCCGGTGAGGGCCACACCGAATGGCTGATCAGTGAACGCGGCGGTGACCTGCGCCGCGTGCTGGACGGCAAGCTGCTCGACGCCCCGGTAACGGGTGTGCCCGAAGTGGTCGCCAAGGGCCAGGGCGGCCTGTTCGACGTGCGGCCCCACCCCGATTTCGCCGACAACCGACGGCTTTACATCAGCTATGCCAAACCCTGCGACGGCGGCGCCACCACCGCCGTGGGCCATGGCCTCTACGCCGACGGCGAGCTGGCGCAATTCCAGGACGTCTTCATCGCCGACGCCTGCACCGACACCGCCAAGCATTTCGGCGGACGCATTCTGTTCGACAACGACGGCTATCTGTTCATCACCGTCGGCGACCGGGGCCAGCGCGAGCGCGCCCAGGACACCGGCGGCCACGGCGGCAGCGTGATCCGGGTCAACGACGACGGCAGCGTGCCCGCCGACAACCCACTGGTAGGACAGGACGGCGCCAAGAGCGCAATCTGGAGCTGGGGCCACCGCAACCCCCAGGGTCTGGCCCTGCACCCGGACACCGGCGAGCCCTGGCTCAACGAACACGGCCCGCGCGGCGGCGATGAGATCAACGTGGTGCGCGCCGGCGTCAACTACGGCTGGCCGGTGATCACCTACGGCAATGAATACTACGGCCCGGACATCGGCCAGGAGAAGAAGGAAGGCTACGCCCAGCCGCTGCACTACTGGGTGCCGTCCATCGCGCCTTCCGGCCTGGCGTTCGTCACCGGCGACCGCTACCCCGCATGGCGCGGCGACGCGGTGTCCGGCGCTTTGAAACTCACCCATCTCAACCGGGTGGCGTTCGACGGCACCGAAGCGACCCGTGAAACCCGCTATTTGCAGGCGCGCGGCGAGCGCATCCGCGACGTGCGCCAGGGCCCGGACGGCTACCTCTACTTGCTCACCGACGCCCCGGACGGCAAGCTGCTGCGCGTGGAGCCCCCATCATGAAAAAACTCAAGAACGAGAAAGAACTGGTCAAGAAAGCCATTGCCCTGGGCATGGAATACGGCGAGAAGCGCGGCGTGGTGGAGTTCGAAGCCACCGACTCCGCCGCCGAGAAAGTGGAATACATTTACCGGCTGCTGGTGCACGACAACCTGATCCAGCCGTTACCGGAAGATCAGGTGTCGCAGCAGTCCATGCAGCACAAGCTGGCGATCTGGGCGTCTAAACAAAAATAACCAGTCAGAATGTCGTCGGCGGCCACCGCCGGGCCGTGTGCACGACATTCAATATTCTTACCTGCTTGCCCGCCACGTCATAGACCAGCATGTAGTGCTTGTGAACCACCAACTCACGGCTGCCGGGCACCACACCCGGCCGCCCGCAATTCGGGTCATCGATCAGGCGCGAAGCACTTTCTGAAAACAGTTCGTCGAGGTCCAGGGCGGCGGCGGGATTATCCTGCTCAATGAAATCGTAAATGTCCTCACGGTCCTGTATCGCTTCCGGGGTCCAGAACAACCCCATCATTTACCAGCCAAACGGTCTCGAGTCGCCGCGCGGCGGGCCGCGAACCGGGCTTCCACATCGGCCGCTGGAACCAGGTGTCCCGCTTCCGCGGAAGCGCGGGACCGCTCCACCTTGTCGGTGAGCCAGCCCTCATAGTCCAAGGCTTCCTGCTGCTGGGCGACATAATCACGCATGAAGTCCCGCAGAAGCTGCGCGCCGGTGCGGTCGTGGGATTTAGCCGCTGAGGCGAACGTCTTCTTCAAGCTTTCATCGACGCGGAAAGTGAAAGTAGCGTCACTCATGGCACTGACCTCATGTGTTACAGGGTGAATACAGGGTAGCACATCCCGCACGGCTGTGAATGCGGGCGTGATCAGTCGCCGTCGGTGATGGCCCCCAGCGACGCGGAGCTGACGGTTTTCGCGTACTTGGCCAGCACGCCCCGGGTGTAGCGCGGCGGCGGCGCGGTCCAGGCGGCGCGGCGGCGTTCCAGTTCGGCGTCGTCGATGCTCAGCGTGATGGTGTCCGCCTCGGCGTCGATGATGATTTCGTCGCCGGTTTCCACCAGGGCGATGGGACCGCCGTCCTGGGCTTCCGGGGTCAGGTGGCCGACCACGAAGCCGTGGCTGCCGCCGGAGAAGCGGCCGTCGGTGATCAGCGCCACGTCCTGTCCCAGGCCACGGCCCATGATCGCGGAGGTGGGGGTGAGCATTTCACGCATGCCCGGGCCGCCCTTGGGCCCTTCGTAGCGGATCACCAGCACATCGCCGGCCACCACGGTGCCATCCATGATGCGGTCGGTGGCTTCTTCCTCGGAGTGGAACACCCGCGCGTTGCCCTTGAAGTAGGTGCCTTCCTTGCCGGTGATCTTGGCCACCGCGCCGGTGG
Source organism: Alcanivorax sp. (assembly GCA_041624875.1). Classification (GTDB taxonomy): domain Bacteria; phylum Pseudomonadota; class Gammaproteobacteria; order Pseudomonadales; family Alcanivoracaceae; genus Alloalcanivorax. Next base: position 22 of record JBFJUC010000060.1, on the reverse strand, counting down.
GCGCCAGGTTGCCGTAGAGGAT
>JBFJUC010000059.1:0-11702 GCA_041624875.1 Alcanivorax sp. | reverse complement strand
GGCGGATTTGGCGGCGATCTTCTCTTTCCAGATCACCGGGCCGGTCTTGTGCACGGATTCGCCGTTGGAATCCACCGCCACGGTCACCGGCATGTCTTCCACTTCGAATTCGTAGATCGCTTCCATGCCCAGATCCTCGAAGGCGGCCACGCGGGATTTGCGAATCGCCTTGGACACCAGGTAGGCGGCGCCACCCACGGCCATCAGGTAGACCGCCTTGTTGTCCTTGATCGCTTCGATGGCGGTGTCGCCGCGTTCGGCCTTGCCGACCATGCCGATCAGGCCGGTCTTCTCCAGCATGGTGCGGGTGAACTTATCCATGCGGGTGGCGGTGGTCGGGCCGGCCGGGCCCACCACTTCGTCGCCCACCGGATCCACCGGACCCACGTAGTAGATAAAGCGGTTGGTGAAGTCCACCGGCAGTTCCTCGCCCTTGGCGATCATGTCCACCATGCGCTTATGCGCCGCGTCACGGCCGGTGAGCAGCTTGCCGGACAGCAGGATGGTGTCGCCGGGCTGCCAGGTCTGCACCTCTTCCGGGGTCACGGTGTCCAGGTTGACGCGCTTGGCGCCCTCGTCGTTGCCCCAGGCGATGTCCGGCCACTCTTCCAGGTCCGGAGCCTTGAGATCCGCCGGGCCGGTGCCGTCGAGGATAAAGTGGGCGTGGCGGGTGGCGGCGCAGTTGGGGATGATCGCCACCGGCTTGTTGGCCGCGTGGGTGGGGTAATCCGCCACCTTCACGTCCAGCACCGTGGTCAGGCCGCCCAGGCCCTGGGCGCCGATGCCCAGGGCGTTGACCTTCTCGAACAGCTCCAGGCGCAGTTCCTCGGAGCGGGTTTGCGCGCCCCGCGCCTGCAGCTCGTGGATGTCGATGGGGTCCATCAGGGACTCCTTGGCGATCAGCATGGCCTTCTCGGCGGTGCCGCCGATGCCGATGCCGAGCATGCCCGGCGGGCACCAGCCGGCGCCCATCTTCGGCACCTGCTCGAGCACCCAGTCGACCACCGAATCGGACGGGTTGAGCATGGCGAACTTGGACTTCGCCTCGGAGCCGCCGCCCTTGGCCGCCACGTCGATTTCAACGGTGTCGCCGGGCACGATGGAGTAGTTGATCACCGCCGGCGTGTTGTCCTTGGTGTTGGCACGCTTGCCGTCCGGGTCCGCCAGCACCGAGGCGCGCAGCACGTTGTCCGGGTGGTTGTAGGCCCGGCGCACGCCCTCGTTGATCATGTCGTCCAGGCTCATCTCGCTCTCGAACGTCACGTTCATGCCCACCTTACAGAACACGGTGACGATGCCGGTGTCCTGGCAAATCGGTCGGTGGCCCATGGCGGACATGCGGGAATTCACCAGAATCTGCGCCATGGCGTCCTTGGCCGCTTTGCTCTCTTCCCGCTCGTAGGCCTCTTTCACCGCACGGATGAAGTCCACCGGGTGGTAGTAAGAGATGTACTGCAGGGCATCGGCAACGCTTTGAATCAGATCGTCCTGGCGGATCACCGTCATGGGGGCACTCCTGACTGCTGGGATTCGGGGCGCGCATTATACGTCGCCAGCGAGAGTCGGGCGACCCCACGTCGACCTCACTCATTGTCGAGAATAGGAACCACTCCCGGATAGATGCTTTCACAGCCGGTCCGAGGCACTGGTCTCGGGCAGCGATGGAGCCATCGTTTTCGCCTGGTGGCTGTGCTAGCTTTTCCGATGCTTTCAGAAAAACAAGACTCTCTACGGGGGAAATAGAATGAAGGATGCATTCTTGCGGCGCGTGCCGTTAACTCTGGCCGCTCTGGCCGCTACTGCCTCAATGCCCGCCGTGGCGGATATTTCGCTTGGGGAGGCCAGCGCCTTGCTGACCCTCGCCGAAGTCGAAGGGGACTATACGCTCCAGGGTTTCGATATTGTCTCTCTGCCCAACGATCAATGGGCGGTGGTCTGGGTCGCCCACAGCGATCAACCCGGCGACAGGGATTTCGTGGCGCTGGGCCGGTTTGACGCGGCGGGCGAGCCCGCCGGTCCAGTGTTGCAGGTTTACCGGGTTGCAGAAGGCGACGATCAGCTGCTGGGCATGCCCTCAATGGCTGCCGACCAAAACGGCAACCTGATGGTGAGCTGGGGCAGCTATACCTCGGAAAGCGGCAATGACGGTAATTACTACCTGCAAGGCTTATACACCCGTGTCGACCACGACGACACCAACGCCACAATCGCCGCGCCCATGGCCTTTCCAGACAGCGGCGGATCGCCGGATAACTTCCTGGATATCGCCTCGGACGCGGACGGAGACTACGGTATAGCGTGGGGCTTTGGCCCCCGTGGTCTTGAGTTCTGGAGCACCTTCACGGCTCAAGGAAATGGTCTGATTTCCGGCTATGGTATCGGCTCGATTACCCCCGGCCCAATCGCCATGGAGCCGGACGGTACACTGGTCGCCACTTTTGTCAGCGGAGTGGCGCGGTTCCGTCGATACACTTTGGACGGCACGGCTTTGCACCAAGGCGATTTTCAATCGCTCTCCTATGGCGACTATGACCTCGGCGTGAACCAATCGGAACCGGCAGTAAGCGCCGACAGCGACGGCTTCGTGGCGATCTGGCTGGAAGACAACGCGGCGAGCGATGAGCCCCAGAAAACCTTGGATATTCGTGGGCGCCGTTGGTACGCCGACGGCACACCGGGCCCAGCGTTGTTGTTGGCCTCCCGGCCCAACACCGGCGATGGCGCCTTTGCACCGCCTAGTGTCGCCACCGACGGGCGAGGCAACACGGTGGGGGTTTGGGCCTGGCAGCAAGAGGGACAGCCACCGGTTGCCGGCCTCACCGCGTTCGATAGCAATGGTGACCTGGTAGGGAACCGGGAGACCGTATTCGCCGACTTTTCCGGGATGGATCAATTCGACCGGGAGAGCGCCCCCCGTGTCGCCCTTCAAGCCGGCGTGATGGCGATCGCCTGGCAAGGCAACAGCCGGCAGACCCTCTACGCTCGCACCTTCGAACAGGATAACCATGCGGACCGCCCGGGCAGCGGCGACGGCGGCGGCGGAGGTGGTGGAGGCACCACCGGTCTACTGACCTTGCTCGCACTGGGCCTGCTGGGCCGGGGCCGAGGTGTTCGCCGCTAGACCCGCGTCAAATCGCCGGCCTCCGCCACGGAGTGCCGGCGGCTTCTTCCCCCAAACAGCGTCAGTACCGGTTTTGATTCAAGCCAGGCACTCGCCCCGCTTAAGATGGGCGATCAGCAGCTCGGCGACGGTGTCCGGGCGCTCCAGGTGCAGGAAATGGCCCGCGCCGGACACGCGCTCCACGCGCAGGCCGCCGGGGAAATCGCCGTGGTTGACGGTGTGATCGAGCAGGCGCGGGCTCATACAGCCGTCCTGCTCCCCCACCAGCACCTGGGTGGGCACGGTGATGTTCATGCCCAGCCACTCCTGGGTCTCGCGCTGCTCTTTGCGCCACAGGCGAATCAGATGCCGGTACCAACCCAGCGCGGCGGGCAGCACGCCTGGCTCGCGCAGGGTGTGCTTGGCGTTCTCCAGGTACAGGCCCGGCTCCCAGTCCGGGGACCAGCGCCGCCACAGTTTGTCGATACCGGAAAAGTCGTCTTTCTTCAGCCAGGCTTCCGGCGCCATGGGCAGTTGGAAAAACTGCATGTAGCCGCTGAGCTTGATCTGCTCGGGGACCTTGAGCAGGGCCTGGGGCAAACGCTTGAGCGGCGGAATCGCCAGCGCGGTGAAGGTGCAAAAGGTGTCCGGGTAGCGGGCGCAGGCCAGGTAGCCCACCGCCGCGCCCCAGTCGTGGCCGACCAGATGCACGCGTCCGCCCAGTTGGTTGGCGAACACCAGCAAGTCGTCCACCGCGGCATGCAGGGAATAGTCGCCGTTGCCGGGCTGACACGACGGCGCGTAGCCGCGCAGTGCCGGCGCGAAGCAGGTGTAGCCGGCGTCGGCGATCAGCTTCATTTGTACCGCCCAGTTTTCATGGGTATCGGGGAAACCGTGCAATAAAATCACCGGCTCGCCGTCGCCGCTCAGCAGCGTCGGGAAGCGCAAGTGCCCGTTGACCATTTCCACCTGCTTCATGGCGAAGCCTCTTCAATCGGTGACTACAAAATCGGCGTCGTTCCGGGGCCGCGTCTCGGTCACGGTGATCTCCATGACCCGAGCACCCTCGGGGCCGCGCCGCATCCAGGCAAGCAGCGCCTCAACCGCGTCGGGGGCGCCTTCCAGCCACGCCTCGACACTGCCGTCGGGGCGGTTGCGCACCCAGCCGGCCACCGCCAGACGGCGCGCTTGTTGCTGGGTGGAAGCCCGATAATACACACCCTGGACGCGGCCACTGACCACGGCTTGTCGGGCAATCCTAGCGGTTGTCACTGTTTTCCTCCTCTTTTACATCCTGGCTTTCGTCCAGTCGGTTCCCAAACAGCGCCTCCAGGTTAAAGTCCAGAGGCTGACGGAGACCATCGCGGGCCTGGTCACAGCGTGCTTTGAGGGTCGCTTCCCAAGGCTCCTTACCGTTGGCGTGGATACGCAGCTGCTGCTCCGACGACCAGGGCACCAGGGCCAGCAGCTCGGCCATGGTAAGCGCGCGCAAATCCCTGATCAGCACATAACCGCCCTCCTCGGTGCGGCGGATCAGGTGGCTGTCCTGCAGCAGGTTACGAAACTCATCCCAGTGGGTAATGCCCGAGTCCTGCATCACCCGCCGCACTTCGTTAGCGTGCAGCGTGCGCCCGTCGCGCTGGCGTTCCCAGAACACGTTCAGCAGCCGCATCAGCGCCTGCATGCGCGGCACCCGGCGCCGGTGTTCCTGGAACACCACCAGGGCGCGCACCAGCTCGGCGCCGAACAGCACCAGCATCCAGGAAATATAAATCCATAACAGGAACAGCGGCACCGCGGCAAAGGCGCCGTACACCACCTGATAATTGGGCGCGTGCTTGATGAACTGGGCGAACGCCGCCTTGGCCAGTTCAAACAACAACGCCGCCAGCGCCGCGCCGATCAGACCCTGCCGTAACGGCACCGAGGTATTCGGCACCACGATGTACAACAAGGCAAGCACCGACGTGGTCAGAAAAAACGGCAGCAGCGTCAGCCAGAACCGCACCCCGCCCAGATAGGCGACAGTGTCACTGACCAGCGACAGGGAAGTCAGGTAGGACGAGATGCCGAGGCCCGCGCCCAACAACAGCGGGCCCAGCGACAGCACTGCCCAATACATCATCAGGCTGACCCGGCCCTTGCGCGGCTGACGGATTTTCCAGATCCGGTTCAGGGACTGCTCGATGGTGCGCAGCATCAGGATGGCGGTAACGATCAGAATCAGCACACCGGGCCCGGTCAGGTTGGTGGCTTGGCGGGAAAACTTACTCAGGTATTCGAGAATCTCGGCGCCGGCGGACGGTACGAAATACTCAAAGGCCCACTCCTGGATCGCCAGGCCCCGTTCGTTGAGGGCCGGGATCGCCGCGATCACCGCGAACATCACCGTCATGATCGGCACGATCGCGAACAGCGTCGTGTAAGTAAGCGCCGCCGCGCTGGACTGGCAACCGTCTTCCACGAACTGGCGCCGCAACAGCTTGAGAAACGCCCACACCGACTGTGCCCGCGCGCGGAATGGAATGACCGGATCTTCTTCGTTACTTTCCTGGTGCTGGTTCACACTGCTTCCTTTAATGTTGGCGCGGCAAGCTTGTAGCTGTGGGTCGGTGCCTTACAATGCTCCCATCCTATCAGACGACAATGTGACGCCATGGCCGCCTACACGCTCTATCATAATCCGCGCTGTTCCAAATCCCGGCAGGCATTGGCGCTGCTGGAAGAAAACGGCATCACCCCGACCATCGTCAAGTATCTTGATACGCCGCCGGACGCGGCAACCGTGCGTGCCCTGGTCAAAAAGCTGCGCCTGGATCGCGCCCACGATCTGGTGCGCTCTAAAGAGGCGGAGTACAAGGAGGCGGGCCTGAGCCGGGACGCCGACGACGACACCGTGATCAACGCCATCGCCCGCTACCCCAAGCTGCTGGAACGGCCGGTGCTGGTGAAAGACGACCGGGCGGTGATCGGGCGCCCGCCGGAAACGGTTCTGGAACTGGTGACGCCGTGAGCAATGCTTCCCATAACGAGTACGTGCTGGTCCTCTATTACAGCCGCACCGGTGGCGTGGCGCGGCTGGCACAGCAAGTGGCGCGCGGCGTGGAAGGCGCCGGCCTGCAGGCGCGCCTGCGCACCGTGCCGCCGGTGTCCCCGGACCACGAGGCCAGCGCCCCGCCGGTGCCGGACAGCGGCGCCCCCTACGCCACCCTGGACGACCTGGCCGGTTGCGCCGGCCTGGCGCTGGGCTCGCCGACCCGCTTCGGCAACATGGCGGCGCCGCTCAAGTATTTTCTCGATCAAAGCAGCGACCTGTGGATGTCCGGCGCGCTGATCGGCCGCCCGGCCGGCGTATTCACCGCGTCCGCCAGTCTCCATGGCGGCCAGGAAAGTACCCTGTTGTCGATGATGCTGCCGTTGCTGCACCACGGCATGGTGCTGGCGGGGGTGCCCTACTCGGAGGCCGCGCTGACGCGCACCACCGGCGGCGGCACGCCCTACGGCGCCAGCCATGTGTCCGGCAGCGACGGGCGCATTCAGGACACCAGTGACGACGAGAACGCCATCGCCAAAGAGCTGGGCCGGCGGCTCGCCACCCTGGCGTGCCGGCTGGCGGCCGCCGATTAAACCGACCCGAGGGGGAACACCATGCTGAGCGCCCTGCTGCGCATCACCTATATTTTGCTGCTGGTTCTCGGCGTTGCCGGTTTGTTCTGGTTCGCGCCGCCGGATACGCCCACCTTCGCCGGCGTGATCATGGCGGCGGTGCTCTATGGCCCGCTGGTAGTGATGGCGGCGGCACCGATCACACTGCATCCGCGTTCACTGACCTGGCTGTGTTTCCTGCTGCTGTTCTATTTCTGCGGCTATGTGGTGCAGTGCCTGGATCCGCCACCGGTACGTACCCTGGCGATTGTCCAGGTATCACTGACCGTGGTGCTGTTCCTGCTTGCCATGCAGCTCATACGCCGGGGCGGTCGTGCGGATTGATGACCAACTGCACATTGATACACCGGAAGGGGCGCGGCTGACCCTGTCCTTGGCCGGGCCGCTGCCGCGCGCGCTGGCCTACGGCACCGACCTGGCGATTCGCGGCCTGGTCCTGGCGGTGGTCGCCATTCCGTTGATGCTGTTCGGGCGCGGCGGCATGGGCCTCTACCTGGTGCTGCTGTTTTTGATGGAATGGTTCTACCCGGTGCTGTTCGAGGCGCTCTGGCAGGGCCGCACGCCGGGCAAGCGCATGATGGGTCTGGCGGTGGTGCATGGCAACGGCGCGCCGCTGGGCTTTAACGGCAGCCTGGTGCGCAACCTGCTGCGCACCGCCGATCTGTTTCCCATGTTCTATCTCACCGGCTTCCTGGTGATGCTGATCACCCGGCGCGCGCAGCGGCTCGGCGACCTGGCCGCCGACACCCTGGTGATCCATACGCCGCCGGCGCGGCCGGCCCGGCCCCACCAGGACGGCGACAGCGAAGCACCGGATTGGCCGCTCAGCCGCGAGGACCAACTGGTGTTGCTGGCGTTCACCGACCGCGGCGCGCGGCTCTCCGCCGAACGCCAGGAAGAGCTGGCCGCCCTCGCCTACCCGGAGCTGCCCCCCGCCGCCGCCCGGGAAAAACTGCAACGGGTGGCGCGGCACGTGTTGGGGGGCGCATGAGGCAAAGCCAGTTCGAACAGCGTTACCGGCCCCAGTGGAACAGGCTGGAAACCAGCCTCACCGCGCTGGAAGCCCGCCGCCGCGCGAAAGCGGCGGCGCTCTCCGATTTCACCGCCGACTATCAGAGCCTCTGCCACCAGCTGGCACTGGCCCGCGAGCGCGGCTACAGCCTGGCGCTGCAGGAATACCTCAACGACCTGATGCTGCGCGCCCATCGGCAACTGTACCGCTATCGCACCCCGCTGCTGCCGGGTCTGGTGGCGTTTTTCACCCACGGTTTTCCGCGCGCGGTGCGCTATCAGTGGCGCTGGCATCTGATCAGCACGCTCTGTTTCGTGCTCTCCGCCGGGCTGGTCTGGGCGATGATCCTGCACGACCCGGAGCTGGTGCACACCGTGGTCGGCCCCCAGCAAGTGGCCGAGCTGGAGGAGATGTACCACCCGGACCTGCGCGACGTGGCCGGCCGCGACCGCCAGGACGATGTGATGATGTTCGGCTACTACATCTACAACAACATCGGCATCGCCTTCCGCACCTTCGCCGGCGGCCTGCTACTGGGCGTGGGGGCGTTGGTGGCGATGCTGTTCAACGGCAGCTTCTTCGGCGCCGCCGCCGGGCACCTGACCCTGGCCGGCGCCGCGCAGCCGTTCTTCACCTTCGTGATCGCCCACGGCGCGCCGGAACTGACCGCCATCTTCCTGGCCGGCGGCGCCGGGCTGCGCATGGGCTGGGCGGTGCTGGCGCCCGGCTCCTGGCGCCGGGTGGACGCCCTGCGGCGCGCCGCCGCCGAGTGCCTGCCGGTAATGTACGGCGTGTTCGCGCTGCTGGTGCTGGCCGCGTTCATCGAGGCGTTCTGGTCGTCCCGGGAACTGGCGCCACAAATCAAATACGGCGTGGGCGCCGCCTGCTGGGCGCTGCTGGCGCTGTATCTGCTGTTCGCCGGCCGGCAACGCCGGGGCCAGGGAGGGCGGCATGGACCTGAATAAGCTCAACGCCCGTCTGGCCCCGCGCTCCTGCTGGCAGGCCATGGATATGGGCACGCGCCTGTACCGGCACTGGTGGCGGTCGGCGGCGCTGGTGTGGCTGGTGTTCACCGGGCTGCCCGTCTTGGCGCTGGCCGGGCTCGCCTCCGCCGGGCAGAGCGTCTGGCCCATGCTGCTGTTCTGGTGGCTCAAGCCGCTGTGGGAGAGGCCGCTGCTGGCGTTCTACAGCCGCGCCCTGTTCGGCGACTACCCGAGCCCCTGGGCCCTGCTCAAAGGCTTTCGGCAGTACGGCCTGAACGGGCTGTTCGGCCAGCTCACCTGGCGGCGGCTGAGCCCGGCGCGGGGCATGCTCACCGGTGTCTGGCAACTGGAGGGCAACCGCGGCGACGCCGCTTCGGGGCGCATCGCCGTGCTGCTGCGTGCCCCCGGGCAGCGTCCGGCCACGCTCACGCTCACCGTGCTCACCCTGGAACACCTGATGACGGTGGCGCTGATCCTGCTGGCGATCACCCTGGCGCCCTGGCAGTTCCATCTGGAGTTCAGCGTCTGGTTCGGCGAGCAAAGCCGGTTGCACTGGGCCCTGGGCAACCTGTTCTGGTATCTGGTGCTGACCGTCACCGAGCCGCTTTATGTGGCCACCTCCTTCGCCTTGTACCTGAATCAGCGCACGCATTTGGAGGGCTGGGACTTGCAGCTTGGCCTGACCCGCATCGGCAAGCGTCGCCGTGGCTTGGGCCTGGGGCGGGGCGCCGGCGCGCTGGCGCTGCTGGTACTGTGCCTGGCCGGCCTGCCCGCGCCGGGCAACGCCGACGGGCCAAACAGCAAGCAGCAGGCGGTGGAGCTGCTCGCCTCGGACACCTTCATGCCCATGGAGCTGCGCGAAGAGCGCCGCTTGAAAGAACAGTTCCGCGACAACGACGGCGACAGCTGGTGGCGGGACCTGCTGCAACGGCTGATCGACGGCCAGGAGGAAAACGCCGGACGCGACCCGCTGAGCCTGCCGGAAGGTCTGATTCACGCGGTCGGCTGGACGCTACTGGTGGCGCTGCTGGCGGTGATCGTGTGGGCACTGCTGCGCCGCCTGCCCGGCTCGCCAATCCGCCGGCGCGCCACCGCCATGCCAGTGCAGGTGGCGGGCCTGGACACCCGCGCCGAGAATCTGCCCACGGATCTGGCCGGCGCCCTGGACGAGGCGCTGCGCCGGGGCCAGGTGCGCGAAGCCCTGGCGCTGCTGCTGCGCGACACCCTGGTGACTTTATTTCGACGGCACCCCACACCGCTAACCCCCGGCGCCACCGAGCAGGATTGTCTGCGTGCCTACCGCCAGCTGCTCGGCGAGACTCCGGCGGTGGCCTACCTGGATCGGCTCACCGAGGCCTGGACCCGCACCGCCTGGGCGCACCGCCCCACCACGCCGGAACAGGTCCAGGTGCTCTATGACCAGTGGCGCGAACTGCGCCCGGCGGAGGGCAAAACATGAGCCGGCAGCGCGGCAAATTCTGGGGCGCCCTGGCCCTGCTGCTGGTGGTCGCCGCCCTGGTGTTCTATGTCTGGGCCACCGAGCCAGTGCGCTATATGGCGCCGGCCACGCCGGACGCCTCGGTGCGCGGCAACCCCTACCTGGCCGCGCAGACCCTGCTGGAAAACTGGCAGCGCCCAACCCGCCGCATCTTCAGCACCGGCGCCCTGTTTCCGTTGCCGGACACGAGCACCACGCTGATTCTGGATGAATATCGCGGCGAGCTGGGCAGCGGCCGCATCGACACCCTGTTCGACTGGGTGGAGCGCGGCGGGCATCTGATCGTCGCCGCTCGCCCTGCGTACCACTACGTGGCCGACGAGATCGGCGAACAGGATGAGGGCGACGACCCGCCCGGCGGCGGCGATGACCCCTTGCTGACGCCGTTCGGTCTGCACGCGGTGGCGGTGGAAACGGACCAGGAAGACGACCCCTTCGCCACCCTGATGGACCGCTTCCAGCCCATGCAAAGCCTGTTTCTGGAGTATTGCCTGGGCGACAACGACGGCGAGCTGGCGACGCAGTGCGAGGCGCTCACCTGCGAGGCGCCGCCGTTGCCCGCCCCGGCGATCCTCGGGTTCGCGGACGGCCCGCCCCGGCAACTGCTGGCCTCGCCAGGCCAGGCCCTGCAACACCGCCCCACCGATTTGCTGCCCGAGTTGCCGTTCTCCAAGGCCGGCAACGCGGAAGGCGAGCAATTGATCCACCTGTCATGGGGCGACGGGCAGCTGACCGTGCTTGCCGGCCTGACGCTGTGGGACAACCAACACCTGCACTATTTCGACCACGCCTGGCTGCTGCATCGCCTGATCGGCGACGGCCCGGTGTGGTTCGTGCAGGGCATCGACATGCCGCCCTTGCCGCTGTGGCTGTGGCAACACGCCTGGCCGCCGATGCTGGCCCTGCTGCTCGCCCTGGCGGCCTGGCTGTGGCGGCGCCTGCCGCGCCCGGGGCCGCAATGGCACGCCGCCGAAGCCGACCGCACCGATTACCTCGGCCACTTGCTGGCGCTGGGCCATTTCCACTGGCGCACCGGCCAGAGCGAGCGGCTGACGGCGCCACTGCGCGACAGCGCGCGGCGGCGCCTGGACCTGCTTCACCCGGACCGGGACAAAGCCCTGGCCATTGCCGCCCAGCGGCTGGGGCTACCGGAAGCCGATTTACGCGACGCCCTGGACAGCGGCGGCGACACCCAACCACCGCGCCCCCGGGACCGCCAGCAATGGGCCGACCGGGTGGCGATACTGCAAACCCTGAGGAGCCGTTTATGACCAGCCAGACGGAACAGGCCGGCGCCCTGGCGCGCCGCATCGAAGAGCAGCTTAACCAGGTGCTGGTGGGCCAGCCGGCGATCACCCGGCAGGTGCTGATCGCCCTGATCACCGGCGGCCATGTGCTGATCGAAGGCGTGCCCGGGCTCGGCAAGACGCTGCTGGCGCGCAG
>JBFJUC010000058.1:0-11787 GCA_041624875.1 Alcanivorax sp. | reverse complement strand
GCCTGTTCGATTTCCAGGCGCGAGCGGGCGATGTTCTTGCGGATCGAATCGAACTGGGACAGCTTGCGGCCGAAGGCCTCGCGCTCTTCCACCCGCTTGCACATGGCTTCCAGGGCGCGCTCGGCGACGCCGATGGAACGCATACAGTGGTGGATGCGGCCCGGGCCAAGACGACCCTGGGCGATTTCGAAGCCGCGGCCTTCGCCGAGAATCAGGTTACTGGCCGGCACCCGAACGTCGGTGAAGCTGATTTCCGCGTGGCCCTTGGGGGCGTGGTCGTAGCCGTACACGTGCAGGGCGCGCTCGATGTGCACGCCGGGGGTGTCCAGCGGCACCAGAATCTGTGACTGCTGCTGGTGGCGCGGCGCGTCCGGGTTGCTCTTGCCCATCACGATGGCGATCTTGCACTCGCTGGACATGGCGCCGGAGGACCACCATTTGCGGCCGTTGATCACGTAGTCGTCGCCGTCGCGCTTGATCTCGGTGCAGATGTTGGTGGCGTCGGACGAGGCCACCGCCGGTTCGGTCATCGAGAAGCAGGAGCGGATTTCGCCATTGAGCAGCGGCTTGAGCCACTGTGCCTGTTGTTCCGGGGTGCCGTAACGGGCCAGCACTTCCATGTTGCCGGTGTCCGGCGCGGCACAGTTGAAGATTTGCGGGGCGATGGCGCTGCGCCCCATCACTTCGCACAGGTGCGCGTAGTCATAGTTGCTGAGGCCGGCGCCGTGTTCGCTTTCCGGCAGGAATAGATTCCACAGGCCCTCGGCTTTGGCCTTCTTCTTGAGTTCCTTGATGATCGGCGGCGGCGTCCAACGGTCGTCGCTGTTGCCGTGTTGCTCGGCATAGACGGCCTCGGCGGGGTATACGTGGGCGTCCATGAAGGCAACGAGCTGGTCATACAGGGCCTGGGCCCGGTCGGAAAGGGGCAACATCGGGGGGCTCTCCTCGGTGTTTATTCTGGTCTTGAATCGGCCCCGAAATGTGGCATGACCGGATGGTCGCGTCAAATTTTTTGGAACGATGTTCCGAAAATTACTGACCGGAGAGCGAGGGGCACTCACGGAGACTGCCCAGGTAGCAGTCGACGAAGTGTTCCGCTTCGGCGCCCAGGTCGAAGGAATCGGGGATCAACAGCCACGTGTAGAGCATGCCGGTCATCTGCACGTGCAGCATGGTGATGGCGCGCTCGATGTTGAGGGTATCGGGCAACTGCCCTTGGGCAATGGCGTTATTCAGGGTGCGACGGATCATTTCGGAGCCCTCCAGGTAGGTTTCCTGCTGGCGGGCCATGAGCGGGTCGGTCTGGGCGGTGAACTCACACTTATGGAAGATAATTTCGAATACGCGTTTCCGGCACGGATCTCGCACGGTATCGTGCAGCACATAGATCAGCAGTTCGCGGAGCTTGCCCAGTGGATCGGTCTCGTCCGGGCTTTCCGCCTGCTGCGAGAGGGATTCCATGGGCAGACGGTGCCGCTCGGTCATGGCCACGAAAACGTCGTGCTTGTTCTTGAAATGCCAGTAGATCGCACCACGGGTGACGCCCGCCTCCTCGGCGATATCACTCAGGGACGAGCGGGATACACCCTTTATATGAAACACGCGCTCGGCGGCATCGATGATCTGCTCGCGGGTTTCGAGGGCTTCCGCCTTGGTGCGCCTGGCCATAGGCTGCTCCTGGGTCCGTTCGTGGCTGAGGTTTCATACTTTAGTCACTATACATACGTTTCTGAATGTATGTATACTCCCAAGCTGTTTTTCCATCCGCTTTGATTAGAAGAACCGAGGTTCCCATGCGCACAGCTCCGGTTGCTTTACCGATTGCCCTATTTCTCAGTCTCGCCCTGGCTGCCTGCGGCGGCGACGACCAGGCGGGCGGCGATCGACCGCCGCCGGAAGCCGGCTTTATCACCGTGGAGGGCCAGCCGTTCACCATCACCAATGAATTACCTGGCCGTACCACGCCCTACCAGATCGCCGAGGTCCGGCCGCAGGTAACCGGGATTATCGAAGCGCGCCTGTTCGAAGAAGGGGAACTGGTGGAGGCCGGTGAACCCCTCTATCGCGTTGACAGCCGGCTCTATAAAGCGGATGTGGCCAGTGCCCGCGCCAATTTGGCCAGTGCCCAGGCGACCCTGAAGTCCACCCGCTTGCGCGCCGAGCGCTTCGACAAACTGTTGAAGATGAACGCCGTCAGCCAGCAGGAGTACGACGAAGCCCAGGCGGCGCTGGGCGAGAACCAGGCCCAGGTGGACGCTGCCCGGGCAGCGCTGGAAACCGCGCGCATCAATCTCGACTACACCACCATGGAAGCACCCATCAGCGGCCGCATCGGCCGCTCCACGGTGACCGCCGGGGCCCTGGTAACCGCCAACCAGACCCAGGCGCTGGCCACGATCCGTCAGCTGGACCCGATTTATGTCGACGTCACGCAGTCGAATCAGGCGCTGCGCCGCCTGCGCGAGGCGCTGGAGAGCGGCCGGCTGGAAAAAGTCGGCGAGGATCAGGCGCGGGTGACGTTGCTGCTGCAAGACGGCAGCCAGTTCAAGCAGGATGGCGCGCTGCAGTTCTCGGAGTACGCGGTGGACGAAAGCACCGGCGCGGTGACACTGCGCGCCCTGTTCCCCAACCCGGAAGGCGACCTGCTACCGGGCATGTTCGTACGCGCTCGCCTGCCCCAGGGCCAGCGCAACAACGCCATTCTGGTGCCGCAAAAAGGCATCGCCCGCGATCCCACCGGCCAGGCCACGGCGATGGTGATCGGCGCCGAGGACAAAGTGGAATCCCGCAAGGTGACCACCGAAAGAGCGGTGGGCAACCAGTGGCTGATCAGCGACGGTTTGAACGAAGGCGACCGGCTGATCATCGAAGGTCTGCAGAAGATCCGCCCGGGCGCCGCAGTGACGCCGGTGAAACTGGATAAGCAAAACCAGCAGCCGGGGCCGACCCAGGGTGGCGACGCCGCCGGCAACGCGCAGAGCCGCGACAGCAACGCCCAATAAGCAGGAACAATCATGGCCAGATTTTTTATCGACCGACCCATTTTCGCCTGGGTAATCGCCATCGTCATGATGCTTGCCGGGGCGCTTTCCATCTACAATTTGCCGGTGGAGCAGTACCCCACGGTGGCGCCTCCGGAGGTGAGCATCCAGGCGACCTACCCGGGCGCGTCCGCGGAAGCGGTGGAAGACTCGGTCACTCAGGTGATCGAGCAACAGATGAACGGCATCGACAATCTGCTCTATATCGCCTCCACCAGCGATTCCTCGGGCACCGTTGAAATCACCCTGACGTTCGCCGCCGGCACCGACCCGGACATCGCCCAGGTGCAGGTGCAGAACAAGCTGCAACTGGCCACCCCGCGACTGCCGCAGGTGGTTCAGCAACAGGGCGTGCAGGTCACCAAATCCTCCGACACCTTTCTTATGGTGGTGGCGTTCACCGGCGGGGAAGGGATGACCCGGTCGGATTTGGCGGACTACGTGGCCGCCAACGTGCAGGACCCGATCAGCCGGGTGCAGGGCGTGGGCCAGACCCAGCTGTTCGGTGCGCAGTACGCCATGCGCGTATGGCTGGACCCGGGCAAGCTGAACGAGTTCGGCTTGACGCCGACGGATGTGACCCAGGCCATCGAGGTGCAGAACAACCAGGTCACCGGTGGCCAGCTGGGCGGCACGCCCGCGGTGCCGGAGCAGCAGTTGAGCGCCTCGATCATCGTGCAGACGCTACTGGAGACCCCTGAAGAGTTCGGCCAGATTCTGCTGCGTGTCAACGACGACGGCTCCAAGGTGCGCCTTGAAGACGTGGCGGACGTGAAACTGGGCGCTGAGAACTATGCCATCCAGGGCCGTTTCAACGGCACCCCGGCAGCGGGCCTGGGCATCAATCTGGCGTCCGGCGCCAATGCTCTGGATACCGCCGAGCGGGTGCGCGCGCGCATTGATGAGTTGAGCCAGTTCTTCCCGGCCAGCATGGAAGTGGCCTACCCCTACGACACCACCCCGTTCGTGAAGATTTCCATCATGGAGGTGGTGAAGACGCTGTTCGAAGGTATTTTGCTGGTCTTCCTGGTGATGTACCTGTTCCTGCAGAATTTCCGCGCCACGCTGATCCCCACCATCGCGGTGCCGGTGGTATTGCTGGGCACCTTCGGCGTGCTGTTCGCGTTCGGTTTCTCGGTGAACACCCTGACCATGTTCGGCATGGTGCTGGCCATCGGCCTGTTGGTGGACGACGCCATCGTGGTGGTGGAAAACGTGGAACGGGTAATGGTCGAGGACGGGCTATCGCCCCGGGAAGCGACGCGCAAATCCATGGGCCAGATCACCGGCGCGCTGGTGGGCATCGCCCTGGTGCTGTCGGCGGTGTTCGTGCCGATGGCGTTCTTCCCTGGTTCCACCGGCGCCATTTACCGCCAGTTCTCGATCACCATTGTTTCCGCCATGGTGCTGTCAGTGCTGGTGGCGCTGATCCTGACGCCGGCGCTGTGCGCCACCATGCTCAAACCGATTCACGCTGAACATCAGAAAAAGAAGGGGTTCTTCGGCTGGTTCAACCGCAACTTCGACCGCGCCAGCAACGGCTACCAGAGCCGGGTGGAAAAAATAATCGGCCGCCGTGGCCGCTACCTGTTGATCTATGTCGCGATCGTGGCGGCACTGGGCTTCACCTTCACCCGTCTGCCGGGCGCCTTCCTGCCGGAAGAGGACCAGGGGATTCTGCTCACCCAGGTGCAGTTGCCGGTGGGCTCCACCCAGCAACAGACCATCGAAGTGTTGAAGAAGATGGAGCACTACTTCCTGGAAGAAGAAAGCGAGGCGGTGCAGTCGATCTTCACGGTGGCCGGCTTCAGTTTCGCCGGGCGCGGCCAGAACTCGGGCATCGCCTTCGTGCGCCTCAAGGACTGGGAGGAGCGCGATCTCTCGGTCGACGGCGTGCAGCAGGTCATCGGCCGGGCCATGGGCTACTTCTCCGGAATTCGAGAGGCGATCATTTTCGCGCTCAATCCGCCGGCGATTCCCGCACTGGGCACGTCGAGCGGCTTCAACATGCAGCTGCAGGACCGTAGCGGCCAAGGCCACGACGCCCTGGTAAAAGCCCGCGATCAATTGCTGGGCGCCGCCAACCAGAACCCGCTGCTCACCCAGGTCCGTTACAACGGCCTGCCGGATGCGCCTCAGTACCGCCTCGATGTGGATCGGCAACAGGCCCGTGCCATGGGCGTGTCGCTGGCGGACGTCAACACCACCCTGTCGGTGGCGTGGGGCTCCAGCTACGTGAATGACTTTGTCGACCGGGGCCGGATCAAACGGGTCTATGTCCAAGCGGAAGCGCCCTACCGGATGCTGCCCGAGGACATGGACGATTGGTACGTGCGCAACGGCATCGGCGACATGGTGTCTTTCGGCACCTTCTCCAGCGGTGAGTGGACCTATGGCCCGCAACAGCTGCAGCGCTATAACGGCGTCTCGTCGATGAATATCCAGGGCAGCGCGGCTCCCGGCGCCAGCACCGGCGACGCCATGGCGGCCATGGAAACGCTGGCGGCGGACCTGCCGGAGGGCTTTGGCTTCCAGTGGACCGGGCTTTCCTACCAGGAAAAACAGGCCGGCAATCAGGCGCCGGCGCTGTATGCGCTGTCGCTGCTGGTGGTGTTCCTGAGTCTGGCGGCGCTCTATGAAAGCTGGTCGATTCCGTTCGCGGTGATGCTGATCGTACCGCTGGGGATCATCGGCGCGGTCTTGGCCGCCATGTTGCGCGGTCTGGAAAACGACGTCTTCTTCCAGGTGGGGCTGTTGACCACCATCGGCCTGTCGGCGAAGAACGCCATTCTAATCGCGGAATTCGCCAAGGATCTGGAAGACCAGGGGCGCGCCCTGCTCGACGCCACCCTGGAGGCGACCCGCATGCGGCTGCGCCCGATTCTGATGACCTCGCTGGCGTTCGGCCTCGGCGTCACGCCGCTGATGCTGAGCAGCGGCGCCGGCTCCGGCGCGCGTAACGCGATCGGTACCGGCGTGTTCGGCGGCATCACCGCCGCCACCGTGCTGGCGATCTTCTTTATCCCGCTGTTCTATGTGGTGGTGCGCAAATTGTCCGGCGTGCCGCTGACCGGTAAAAAAGAGGTGCGAGAATGAACCCGACAGCCCTGACCACGCTGCTCGCCACGCTGGCCCTGGCCGGCTGCACCCTGACACCGGACTACCAGCAGCCGGCGTCGCCGGTGCCGGCCACCGCCGGCGACCGCGTCGCCACCGACGACCCGCTGGTCCTGCCGGGTTGGGAAGCCTTGTTCCAGGACCCTCAGTTGCAGCCGTTGATCCGCACCGCGCTAAGCAACAACCGGGACCTGCGTCTGGCGCTGCTGGACGTGGCCGAAGCCCGTGCCCAATACCGCATCGAAGGCTCGGCGCTGTACCCGGAGCTTTCCGTGGACGGCGACGGGACCCGCCAGCGCCTACCGGCGGACCTGAGCCAGACCGGCGACAGCGAGATCCAGACCCAGTACAGCGTGGGCCTGGGCGTGGCCGCCTACGAGGTGGATCTGTTCGGCCGTCTGCGCAGCCTGAAGCAGTCCGCCCTGCAGCAGTATCTGGCCACCGAGGAGGCACGCCGCAGCGCCCACATCACCCTGGTGTCGGAGGTGGCCAACGCCTACCTGACGCTGCAGGCGGACCGCCGCAATCTACGCATCAGCCGGGAAACCGTGGACGCCCAGCAGGAATCCCTGGACCTGGTGGAAGGCCGCGTCGATCTGGGCCTGGGTTCGGAACTGGAACTGCGCCAGGCCCAGGTGGCACTGGAAACCGCCCGCGCCAGCCAGGCCCGCTTCACACGCCTGGTGGCCCAGGACCGCAACGCCCTGGCGGTGCTGGTGGGCGCGCCCCTGCCGCCGTTGCCGAACAGCCCGGCGGACGACCTGGACACGGAACTGGCGGCGTTGCCGGAAATCCCCGCCGGGGTACCCTCGGCGGTACTGCGCCAGCGGCCGGATATCCAGCAGGCGGAATACAACCTGAAAGCCGCCAACGCTAATATCGGCGCGGCGCGGGCGGCGTTCTTCCCGCGCATCACCCTGACCGGGTCCGCCGGCACCGCCAGCAGCGAGCTGTCCGGCCTGTTCGACAGCGGCTCGGAGAGCTGGTCGTTTTCGCCCAGCATCTCCCTGCCGATCTTCAGCGGCGGCCGCAACCGGGCCAACCTGGACGTGGCCGAAGTGCGCCGCGACCAGAACGTGGCCCGCTATGAGCAGACCATCCAGACCGCGTTCCAGGAAGTCTCCGACGCACTGCAGGCGCGCGGCAGCTTCACCGAACAGGAGCAGGCGCAAAGCGATCTGGTCACCGCCACCCGCCGCAGCCTGACCCTGGCGGAAGCCCGCTACGAACAGGGCGCCGACGACTATCTGGCGGTGCTGGACGCGCGCCGCGAACTGCTAAGCGCGGAACAGGAACTGGTCTCCGTGCGGCTGCAGAAACTGGCCAACCGCATCACCCTGTACCGGGCTCTGGGCGGCGGCGTGTTCCCCGACCGCGCCATCCAGCTCTCGGGAAGAAACCCTTAAACAATAAAAACAATAATCGAACAGCGTCTCTTTCGCCCCACCGGCAAGCTTTTTGCTTGCCTGTGGGGGCAGGCTTTGTAGGAGAAGGCCCTTTAATAGAATCCCCCGCCGTTATCGCGCGGGTCAGGAACGAAAATGCATCCTTCATTGATTTCCGGGCTTTGTTTGATCGCTGGACTCAC
Source organism: Alcanivorax sp. (assembly GCA_041624875.1). GTDB lineage: Bacteria > Pseudomonadota > Gammaproteobacteria > Pseudomonadales > Alcanivoracaceae > Alloalcanivorax. The sequence goes on along the minus strand of JBFJUC010000058.1, from coordinate 4,041 downwards.
CTTTTGTATGCCGGCCCATGCCGACCCCGCCGTGGGCGTCCGCGCCGGCGGCGGCGAGGGGCTGCGTCTGTACAGCCTGTTCGGGCGCTGGCCGTCACCGTGGCTGCAAGAGCATGTGGTAGCACCGTTTTTCTCCGACACCGTGCAGGCCTATTGGGATGTGAGCGTGGAGCGCTGGGAGGGTGACGAGATCGGCGACGAGGCCACCAACAGCACCGAGGTGTTTATTGTCGGCCCGGTGGTGCGCGTCAACTGGCCCAGCCGGCGCCTCTTCCTGCTGGTGGGCGTGCAGCCTTCCTATATGACCCACAGCGTGATCGATGATGACGATATGGGCGGCAATATTCAGTTCACCAGCCATGCGGAGCTGGCCTGGACACCGCTGGACCGGCTCACTATCGGCCTGCGCGGCCAGCACACGTCCAATTCACGTCTGTATAAGCCTAATCCGGGTATGAATCTGGCGTCGGTGACGTTGGCGTATAACTTTTAGTATCGGGTTACGGTCTCCGGTCTAACCCGATCTACGCGGTGCAGGTTGGATTAGCGCGGCGTAATCCAACACACTGGCGTCTTCGCCCTCCCCCGCACAAGGAGTCCGCCCATGGGCCACCTGGCTCGCCCCTCGTTCCGCCTGACCGCCCTCCTGCTTTCTGTTTTCCCGGCGCTGGCGACCGCCCAGGACCCATCGGGGGACGGTGGCAACCGGCTGGAGACAGTGACGGTGGGCGGCACACGCCTGGAGCGCGACCTGGCCGACCTGCCCGGCGCCGCCACCGTGGTGGACGCCCAACAAACCCAACAGGGCCAGCCCGGCCTGCAACTGGACGAGAGCCTGGCGCGGGTGCCCGGGCTCTATCTGCAGAACCGCTACAACTTCGCCCAGGGCCTGCGCCTGTCCAGCCGTGGCTTCGGCGCACGGGCGCCGTTCGGCGTGCGCGGCCTGCGTCTCAACGTGGACGGCTTCCCGGAAACCCTGCCCGACGGCCAATCCCAGGTGGACGCCATTGATCTGGACGCTCTCGATTCGCTCACCGTGCTGCGCGGGCCGGCGTCGGTGCTGTACGGCAACGCCAGCGGCGGCGTGGTGGACATGACCACCCGCAGCGGCGCCGACCTGCTGTACCCGCAGCGCTTCAGCGTGGCCGGCGGCAGCGACGGCTACCGCAAGACCAACCTGCAACTGGGCGGCGCGGAGGGCGGCAACCACCATTATCTGAGCCTCACCGGGGTGCGCTATCAGGGCCAACGCAAACAGAGCGAGATGGAGAAGTATTTGCTCACTTCACGGGTGGGCCGGGCGCTCTCCGAAGACCGGGACGTGGCATTCTTCTTCACCGCCATGGACACGCCGGTGGCCGAGGACCCGGGCGGCCTGACCCGCGCCCAGGTGGAAGAAGACCGCGACCAGGCGGCGCGCTTTTCCAACCTGCTGAACGCCGGCCAGGAAGTCAGCCAGCAACGGCTCGGCGTGCTCTACCGGGACCGCGGCCTGGGCGGCGAGCTGCGCGCCCGCGCCTTCGTCACGCAGCGGGATTTCACCCAACAGTTGCCCTTCCCCGGCAGCAGCCTGATCGACTATGAACGGCTGTTCTACGGGGTGCGGCTGGAGTACGTGGACCGCGTGCAGGCGTTCGGGCTGGCACACCGCTTCCTGGTGGGCGTGGACGCGGACCAGCAACGCGACAACCGGGGGCGGCGCTCGGTGAATGCGGACGGTCAGGTCACCGGCCTGACCGCCGACGAGGACCAGACCGCCACCGCCAGCGGCGTGTTCGTGCAGACCGACACCGAGCTCAGCGACAGCCTGACCCTGTCGCTGGGCGCCCGCGCCGACCGGGTGCGCCTGAACATCGACGACGACCTGCTCGCCGACGGCGACGACAGCGGCGAACAGACCTTCAACCAAGGCAGCTACAGCGCCGGCCTCAACTGGCGTTATCTCCCGCGCCATGGCGTCTACGCCACGGTCAGCAACGCCTTCGAAACACCCACCTTCACCGAGCTCGCCAACCCGTCCGGTGCCGGCGGCTTCAACCCGGGCCTGGAACCGCAGAAAGCCCTGAACCGGGAAATCGGCGGGCGCGGCCAGTTAGGCGACAGGCTGTTCTACGAGCTGGCGCTGTTCCGGGTCGAGGTACGCGACGAAATCACCCCCTATGAGCTGGGCGGGCGCACCTTTTACGACAACGCCGCCCGCACCCGGCGCGACGGCGCCGAACTGATGCTGGAGCACCTGACCACCGACGCCCTGACGCTGACCCTGGCCTACACTTACTCCGATTATCAGTTTCAACGATTCTTCGACGACCAGCAGAACCAGGACGTAAGCGGCAACCGGCTGCCGGGCCTGCCCCGCCACCATCTGTTCGCGGAAGCCGCCTGGCGCGGCTTCGATGGCCTGTTCCTGGTGGTCGACGCGCGGTACAGCAGCGACGTGTTCGCCGAAAACACCAACGAAACGGAAGTGGACGATTATGTGGTGGCGGGCCTGCGCGGCGGCAAGGCCTGGCGCCTGAACAGCGGCGAGCTGACGCTGCACGCCGGCGTCAACAACCTGTTCGACGAAGCGTACTTCAGCAACCTGCGCATCAATGCCAACAGCGACCGGCCCGACCCGGCGGACCGGGGCTATTTCGAACCGGCGCCGGGCCGGCACTTTTATGCCGGCGCCTCCTACGCCTGGTAGTTCTTGTCAGAGCGGGCCTTTCGCTTGCAAGGCAAGCTCCCACAAAGCCTGCCCCACACGGCTTTAAAGCGACAGCTTTTTGCGGATGTCGTCGACGCTCTGCTTGGTCAGGTCCTTGTCGATTTCGAGGCTGACCGCATCGCGGGTGGTGTGGTCGAGTTTATCGCGCAAGGCGCCGAGAAAGCGGGGCTCGGCGACCAGGATAAAGCGGTCCGCGCGGCCCTTCTCCAGGTTGCTTTTCATGTACTCGGCCACTTCCTTGGCGAAGAAGGCGGCGTGTTTGTCAGAGGTCGCCTGCTGGTTGCCGGTGGCGCGCGGATTACCGTGCCCGGCACCGCTGCCCTCGGCGCCCTCGCCACCGGTGCGCAGATCGCCCGTGTGGGCCTGACTTTCCGGATGATCGAGCTGGTCGATTTCCTTGAAGGCCCCCACTTCGTGGGCGAACACCCGGGCGTGGGCGGCATTGCTAGCAACGATATAGGTCGTCATGGTGCCTCCTTTCGGCAATCACTGTGTTCCTCAACACAGCTTTGAGGGTCAAGGAGGCGCCCTTCAAGCGGGACAAGCCCGCCCGGGTGTAAAAGAGGTTTAATCGGCGGTTAAGCGACGGGGGCGCCGCGCGGGTCCTGGGAGTCGCTGCGCAGCCGGAAGGTGCCCTCGCCAAGGATCAACAGGGTGTCGTCCTCGCTGTACACCTCGACGGTGGAATTGAAAATGCGGCTGCCGCCGGCCCGCTTCAGGCCGATGGCACGGATATAGCCGGGGCCGGCCTGGCCGGTGAAGGTGGTGGTCATGGACAGGGTGAGCGCCTTGCGGATGCGGTCCGGATAGGGACAAAAGGTGCCGGAGCAGGCGCCGGCCACGTCCAGCAGAGTCGCCAGCACGCCGCCGTGTACCCGACCGCCCAGATTAAGGTGGCGGTCGTCCACTTGCATGCCGACCACCACCCTGCCCTCTTCCCATTCCAGGAACTCCAGCCCCAGCAGGGCCGGGAAACCGTGGCTGAACTTGGCGGTGGCCGTGGCCATGGTGTATTCGGACGCCGGCGTGGCGCTACTGCTGCTACTGCTCATTCACTGTCCTCAAATATCCCGGCCCTGCACCATTTGCCGGACCTGCTCGACCACTTCCTTAAGGCGCGGGCCGAGGTTCTCGATCAGGATGCGGCGGCTCAGCCGCAGGGAGGAACCGCCGCAGTTGAACGGCACCACCTGGCCGCCGTTATCCAGGATCAGCGGCACCCCCACGGCGCTCACGTCCCGGTTCCATTCGCCATCGGAGGTGACAAAACCGTACTGGTCGTATTCCTTGAAGGCGCGCTCCAGGCCCCGCTGGATGTCCGGCCAGGCGTC
>JBFJUC010000057.1:0-11801 GCA_041624875.1 Alcanivorax sp. | reverse complement strand
GGTATGGCTGCACCACCTGCATCGGCAACTCAGGTCCACTGCCCGAAGAAATCGACAAAGCCGTCGCCGAGGGCGATCTGGTGGTCGCCTCTGTCCTGTCCGGCAACCGTAACTTCGAGGGCCGCATTCACCAGAGCGTGCGCACCAACTGGCTGGCGTCACCGCCGCTGGTGGTGGCCTACGCGCTGGCCGGCACGGTCAAGATCAATCTGGAAAAAGACCCGCTCGGCAAGGATAAGGACGGCAACGATGTGTTCATGAAGGACATCTGGCCGAGCAGCAAGGAAATTCAGGACGCGGTGGTGATGGTCGACCACGATATGTTCGAGAAGCAGTACGCGAGCGTGTTCGAAGGTGACGAAACCTGGAAGAGCCTGCCGATTCCGGATTCCAAAACCTACGAGTGGAACAGCAAATCCACCTACATCCAGAACCCACCGTTCTTTGACGGCCTGACCTCTGAGCTGGACGACGTAGCGCCGGTTAAAAACGCCCGCATCCTGGCCATGCTCGGCGACTCGGTGACCACCGACCACATCTCCCCGGCCGGCGCCATCAAAGCCGACAGCCCGGCGGGCCATTACCTGCAGGGCCACGATGTAGAGCCGATCGACTTCAACTCCTACGGCTCCCGGCGTGGTAACCACGAGGTGATGATGCGTGGCACCTTCGCCAATATCCGTATCCGCAACGAGATGACTCCGGATATCGAAGGCGGCTACACCAAGCACTTCCCGGGCGGCGATGAAATGCCGATCTACGGCGCCGCCATGCGTTACCAGAAAGACAACGTGCCCACCGTGGTCGTCGCCGGCAAGGAATACGGCACCGGCTCCAGCCGCGACTGGGCGGCCAAGGGCACGCGTCTTCTCGGCGTGCGCGCGGTGATCGCGGAAAGCTATGAGCGTATCCACCGTTCCAACCTGATCGGCATGGGCGTGCTGCCGCTGCAGTTCCCGGAGGGCACCACCCGCAAGACGCTCAATCTCGACGGCACCGAGGAAGTGGACATTCCCAACCTGGGCAATGACCTCAAACCCAGCCAGGAAATCGAAGTGGTGTTCCGCAAGGAAGGCGGCAAGGAACAGACGGTGAAAGCGATCAGCCGTCTGGATACCGGCGCCGAAGTCACCTACTTCAAGAACGGTGGCATTCTTCATTATGTGCTGCGTCAAATGATGACCGACTGAGCGGCTTTTTAAAAAAGAACCCTCAAAAGTAAGGGGCGCTTCGCGCCCCTTTTTTTATATCCGTTTCTTGTCCCCTTTTCGCTCAGACGCAAACAGTCATGCGTCTTCCGCATTTTATGCCCCGCATATTTCTCAACGCTGCTCGCCTATTGTAATAATAGAGCGGTTTCCCTGCTTGCAATAACGCAATAAAAAAAAGACACAGGAAGGAAACCCGTATTATGGAACAAGCTATAAAACGCAAACCCAATGTGCACGCTTTTCTCTATATCTATCGCAATCACGCTGGAAAATTCTGGTGGTGCGCGGTGCCCTATGTAGACGTCCAGGGGCGCCGCCGGCAACGGCGGCGATCATTCCGGGACGGCCGGCTGGGCGGCAAGTCCGAAGCGCTGACGGCGGCCCGCGCCTGGCGGGACCAGGAGATCACCGACCCGCGCGTGCGCGTCGCCATGGGCGATCGCCGCCCACTGGTGCTCTACGCCGGCGACGACAGTGGCCGTATCGGTGACGGCGGCAACCCGTTCGGCCTGGTCGGCGTGACCGCCACGTTTCGGGAAAAGCCCCTCGGGGGCAACTTTTCAGTCACCGCCAACCGGGGACGTAAGAAATGGTTTTCCATGCGCCGCTATGGGGGTTACGGCGCCTTCAAGCGCGCCGTGACGCAGCGCTGTAAGTGGGTCGGCGCGCCGGTGCCGGACGACGATGAGCTGCACCGCCGTTACCTGCACTGGGCGCAGGACAACAAGGCCCTGCTGCACCGCCACGGCCTGGAGCCCTGACCTTCTCGCGCCGGGACGGTCGAGCGCTTTCCTGGCGCGCCAAATAATGCCATTCAATTAAATAAACCGCTTACTTTGTCAGGAATGGAAGCTCGTTCCAAAAGCGGGAAAAGCAGCCCTAACCGCCCTATTTCTTCTTTCCCTCTCCCTTAATCCCGCTGTTTCGATTAATTATTAACCTAAAAACACGATAAATGACGCCGTTTACATCAATTCGGTAGCTCTAAAAGCCACAGACCCGAATGACTTGACAGTCACAAAAACCGCGTACTAAAGTGAAATTGAAGTTCATTATTTGAACCAATGATATTTTTTTAATGGCATTCTTCGGTAGAACGCCTGATACCAACAACAATAACGGATGTACCTATGGGTGCTTATGTCTTGCGCCGCCTGCTGGCGCTGATTCCCACTCTTGTGATCGCCAGCGTCATTGTATTCGGAGTGGTGCGCCTGGTACCCGGCGACGTGCTCGACCTGATGCTCAGCGAGAACGCCTACTCCTCCAACGCCCCCGAAGACCGCGCCCAACTGGAAAAAGCCCTGGGCATGGACAAGCCCCTCTATATGCAATATCTGCACTGGGCCGGCAATGCCGTGCGCGGCGACCTGGGCGAATCCCTGTGGCGCAACACCCCGGTCACCGAGGAGATCGGCGCGCGCCTGGGCGTGACCCTGGAGCTCGGCGTCCTGGCGCTGTTGATCGCCCTGATCATCGCCCTGCCGGTGGGCATCTTCTCGGCGATACGACAGGAGACCCTGGGCGACAACCTGGGGCGCAGCTTCTCAATCCTGGCGCTGGCGATTCCCAATTTCTGGCTGGGCACCCTGGTGGTGATCCTGCCGGCCCTGTGGTGGGGTTGGTCGCCGCCCACTGAAATGACGCCCTTCTTCGAGGACCCGATCGAGAATCTGAAAACCTTTCTGGTACCCAGCCTGATTCTGGGTACGTCCCTGTCCGCGGTAATCATGCGCATGACCCGCACCATGATGCTGGAAGTGCTGCGCCAGGATTACATCCGCACCGCCTGGGCCAAGGGGCTGCGCGAGCGCAGCGTGGTCCTGGTGCACGCGGTCAAAAACGCCATGATCCCGGTGATCACCCTGGTCGGCATCCTGGTGCCGATCCTGTTCGGTGGCACCGTGATCATCGAACAGATATTCCGCCTGCCCGGCCTCGGCCAGCTGTTGCTGGAGGCGGTCAGTACCCGCGATTACCCGATTATCACCGGCGTCTTCCTGGTCACCGGCGTGGTGGTAATGCTCGTCAATCTGATTGTGGATCTGTGCTACGGGTACCTTGACCCGAAAGTACGGTTCGACCGGTGAAACAGGAACCCCGAAGTATGAACGCATCCGTTGAACCGGCCGCGGTCACCGCCACCCCGGCACGGCCCGCGAAACGCCGCAAGACACTGCCCAAGCCCGTGGCGTTCTTCGCACGCCTGTGCCGGGAACGGCCACTCGGCGCGGTGGGCGCGCTGATCTGTCTGTTACTGCTGTTCACCGGCATTTTCGCCGACCTGATCGCACCCCAGGGTTACAACGCCATCAACCCCATCGACCGGCTTAAGCCGCCTTCGGCGGAATACTGGTTCGGCACCGACCAGCTGGGCCGCGACATCTTCGCCCGCGTGGTGCACGGCGCGCGCCTGTCGGTGATCGTGGCGTTCGCCGCCACCACGCTGTCGATCGTGATCTCAGCGTTGCTGGGCATCCTCAGTGGCTACTTCGGCGGCCGTCTGGATATGTTCATCCAGCGGCTGGTGGACGGCTGGATGTGCTTCCCCGACCTGATCCTGCTGATCGTGGCGGTGGCCGTACTCGACCCGGGCACCTGGCAGATCATCGTGATCCTGGGGCTGCTGTTCGGCATCGCCGGCTCGCGGATCGTGCGCGGCGCCGTGCTCAGCGCCAAGCAAAACGTCTATGTGCACGCCGCCCAGTCCATGGGCGCGTCCAGCACGCGCATTCTCTGGCACCACATTCTGCCCAATGTGATGGCGCCGCTGATCGTGCTCTACACCACGCGTCTGGCGGCGGTGATCCTGGCGGAATCCGGCCTCAGCTTCCTGGGCCTGGGCATCCCGCCACCGTCACCAAGCTGGGGCGGCATGCTCAGCCTGGACGGGCGCAGCTATATGTTCCAGGCGCCCTGGCTGGCGATCATTCCCGGCATCGCCCTGACGGTGGTGGTGTTCGGCATCAACATGTTCGGCGACGCCCTGCGCGACATGCTCGACCCGCGCATGCGGGGCGGCAGCGGTCGCTACCTGGCACGCGTGAAAAGGGCCATCGGCGTATGAATATGAAAGCGCAAGACGTCACCCGCCGCACCCTGCTCGACGTGCAGGACCTGCACACCGTTTTCGAGAAAGACGGCAACGAGGTCCATGCGGTTAACCAGGTGAGCTTCGACGTGAAAGAAGGCGAGATCCTCGCCATCGTCGGTGAGAGCGGCTCCGGCAAGAGCATCACCGCCATGTCGCTGCTGCGGCTGATTCCCAGCCCGCCCGGGCGCATCATCGGCGGCCGGGTGCTGTTTAACGGCGAGGACCTGCTGGACCTGGACGACGAGCAGATCCGCCGCTTGCGCGGCCGCGACATCGCGATGATTTTCCAGGAGCCGATGACCTCGCTAAACCCGAGCCTGCGCATCGGCCGGCAACTGGCGGAGCCGCTGCGCGTGCACGGCTCGGTACCCAAGGAGCAGGTCCGCGAGCGCTGCCTGGAACTGCTGCGCCAAGTGCGCCTGGGCGACCCGGAAAAGCGTCTCGACGCCTATCCTCATGAGCTCTCCGGCGGCATGCGCCAGCGGGTGATGATCGCCATGGGCCTGGCCTGCCTGCCCAAGCTGCTGATCGCCGACGAGCCCACCACCGCCCTGGACGTGACCGTACAAGCGCAGATTCTGGAACTGCTGCGCGACCTGGTGCGCGCCAATAACTCGTCGATGATGCTGATCACCCACGACCTGGGCGTGGTGGCCCGCTACGCCGACCGCATCAACGTGATGTACGCCGGGCGCATCGTGGAGCGCGGCACCGCCGAAGAGATTTTCCACCACCCCAAGCACCCCTACACCCTGGGTTTGATGGAATCCATGCCGCGCCTGGACCAGGCCCCCGGCAGCCGGCTGACACCGATCCCCGGCCAGCCGCCGGATCTCTCCGACCCGCCGCCGGGCTGCCCGTTCCATCCGCGCTGCCGCTTCGCCGAGGCGCGCTGCCGCAGCGAACGGCCACCGTTGGAACAAATCACCGAAAACCACTGGAAAGCCTGCTGGGTGGATACCGATGCCAAACGCTGAACCGCTTCTGCAAGTCTCCGATCTGCGCGTGCACTTTCCGCTGCAGGCCGGCCTGCTGGGCCGCGGCGCCGGCACCGTGAAAGCGGTGGACGGGGTCGCCTTCCATATCGACCGCGGCGAAACCCTGGGCCTGGTGGGTGAATCGGGCTGCGGCAAGTCCACCACCGGCCTCGCCATGCTGCGCATGAGCCCGCTCACCGACGGCCGCATCCGGTTCGACGGCGAAGACATCACCAGCCCGGACAAACCGGCGCTGAAACGGCTGCGCCGGCGCATGCAGATGGTCTATCAAGACCCGTTCGGCGCCCTCAACCCGCGCATGAAAGTGCTGGACATCGTCGGCGAGCCGCTGCGCGTGCACCGCCTCACCCAGGGCCGCGCCGCCTACCGGGAAAAAGTGATGGCGCTGCTGGAAAAAGTGGGCCTGAAAGCGGAAATGGCCGACCGCTACCCGCACGAATTTTCCGGCGGCCAGCGTCAGCGCATCGGCATCGCCCGGGCCCTGGCCGCCGACCCGGAGCTGATTATCTGTGACGAGCCGGTGTCCGCCCTGGACGTCTCCATTCAGGCCCAGGTGATCAACCTGCTCGAAGACCTGCAAAAAGAGCTGGGCCTGACCTACCTGTTCATCGCCCACGACCTGGCGGTGGTTCGCCACCTGTGCCACCGCATCGTGGTGATGTACCTGGGCCGGGTGGTGGAAGTGGCCGACCGGGAAACCCTCTACGACAACCCCCAGCATCCCTATACCCAGGCGTTGCTGGGCGCGATCCCGATCGCCAACCCGGACCCGGAGGTGCAGCAGCACTTCAACCCGTCGTTGAGCGGCGAGGTGCCCAGCCCGATTGATCCGCCACCGGGGTGCCCGTTCCATCCGCGCTGCCCCCATGCCACCGAGCTGTGTCGCCGGGAAGCGCCGCGCGCCCTGGAGATCGAAGACCGCCATACCGTGGCCTGCCATCTGCACGATCCGGACCGGGCCCAGGCCATGGCCGGCAACCTTTAACACAAGAACAACACGAGGAGAGCACCATGAATCTGCGCACACCGAGAATCGCCCTGTCCCTGGCGGCCAGCGCCGCTTTGGCCTGGGCCGGTCCGGCGCTGGCTGAAACCCCGCAAACCGACGGCACCGTTAATGTGTCCACGGTCTACCGGACCCTGGACGCCACCACCTGGGACCTGCAGCGTTGGACCTGGAAAGGCAACCACGACAACCTGCAAATGGAATCGCTGTTGCGCGGCGATCTTCAGTACGGCCCGCGCGGCAGCAACGAAAACAGCTTCGTCGAACAGGCCTACATTCCCTACGGCCAGCTGGAAGGCAGCCTGGCGGAAAGCTGGGAAGTGAAAGAAGACCCGATGCGGGTGATTTTCCATCTGCGCGAAGGGGTTTACTGGCAGGAAGTCCCCGGCGTCATGAAAAGCCGCGAACTGGTGGCCAACGATGTGATCACCTCGTTCAAAACCCGCTGGGACAACCCGCGCGCCATTCCCACCTTCTGGGACTTCGTGGAACGCTGGGAAGCCCCGGACGAACACACCGTGGTGGCGCATTTCAGCCAGTTTCACGGTAACTGGCCCTACCGCCTGGCCTGGGGCTACTACGACGGCATCCTGCCGCCGGAATGGCAGAACCTCAGCGAAGACCAGCGCGCCGATTGGAAAAATGCCGCCGGCACCGGCCCGTACCGCATCACCGACATCCAGACCGGTCGCCAGCAGGTCTACGAGAAAAACGACAACTACTGGGATTCCACCACCATCGACGGCAAAGAATACCCACTGCCGCTGAATGAAAAAGTGGTCTATCACATCATCAAGGACGAATCGAGTTCGGTGGCGGCGCTCAGCTCCGGCCGCGTGGACATCATGGAAGCGATCCGCTGGCAGTTGGTCGACCAGCTGAAGAAAACCGCGCCGGAACTCAAATTCCGCAAGCACGTGGCCACCCAGGGCACCTACATCGCCCTGAAGACCGATCAGAAGCCGTTCGACGACGTGCGCGTGCGCCGCGCCATGAACCTGGCCATCGATCAGCGCGCGATCCTCGCCTCACTGCTTAACGGCGAAGGCGAGCTGCTCAACTACCCGTTCGCGCAGCGCTGGACCGAGTTCTATACCCCGCTGGAGGATCTGTCCCCCGCCGCCAAGGAACTGTTCAGCCACAACCCGGAAAAAGCCAAGAAACTGCTCGCCGACGCCGGCTACCCGAAAGGCTTCAGCTTCGACATCCAGGTCTGCTCCTGCAGCCCCTATCACATGGATGTGGTCGCCATGCTGCAAGCGTACTACCAGCAGGTCGGCATCAACATGAACGTGAAGACCCTGGAATACGGCGCCTTCCGGTCCAACATGCGTGGCGACAACCAGGCCGGCGGCTACCTGATGAACAACGGCTCCGGCAACCCCATCCAGGTGCTGCGCAAAAGCTTCATGACCGGCCAGACCTGGAACGCGTCCTTGTACTCCAACGAAGAGTTCGACAAAAAAATCACCGCCGCCATCCATGAGCCGGACACCGAAAAACGCAACGCCAGCATCCGCGAACTGAACGACTTCATCATCGAGGAAGCGGTGCCGCACGTCTGGCTGCCCTCGGAAATGGTGTACTCCGCCTGGTGGCCCTGGGTGAAGAATTACCACGGCGAAACCCGCATCGGCGCGGTCAAGCCCAACGCCATCTACGCCCGCATCTGGATCGACCAGGAACTCAAGGACAAGATCCTCAACGACTAGCTCCCCTTCGGGACACACTTCTCCATCATCGCGGAGCCTCCGGGCTCCGTTTTTTTTGGTAGACTCGGGCATTTCCGGTCCGACTTAGATCGTATTGTCTATGGCTTCCATTCGTTTCATCGTCATGCTGGCATTGCTGGCACCTTTTCCAGCCTTGGCCGGTAACGCCAACAGCACCGCCGCCGAGGAAGAGAAAAGCGCCGCCGCCCGCGAACAGCAGGAACTGCTGGAGCGCGCCGACGATCTGCGCCGCCAGCAGGAGACCACCGAAGCCCTGTTACGCAAACAGGAACGGTACTTGCAGGTATTAGAACAACAACTAAAACAACTGAAGGAGGCCTCCAATGAAGAGCCCGCCTCGTAACACCGTCTCCACCGGCGACGGCCATGCTTAAGCGACTGCGCCGCTGGTTGTCCGGCGGCTCACCCCCGCCGGCGGCGACGTTCGCGCCGGAGCGCCCGATCGGATCGCCGCGCGAGCGCGAACCCGCACCCGCCGCGCCGACCGTTACCGACGACCCACCAGCGGACCCTCCGCCCTCCGGCCTGCCGTTCGAAATCCGTCCCTATCGGGACAGCGATGCCGGGGCCCTGGCCCGGGTGTTACGCGACGCCGTCCTGGTCACCGCCGCCGAGCACTATGACGCCGACCAGCGCCAGGCCTGGAGCGCCGCCGCCGACGACCCGGCCTTCCCGGCGGATCTCGCCAAGGGCCTGACCATGGTCGCCGAATGGCAGCAGGAGACCGCCGGCTTCGCGCAACTGGTGGACGACCGCATCACGCTGATCTATGTCCATCCGGACACCGCCCGCCTGGGCATCGCCACCCTGCTCTACCAGCATCTCGAGGACGAAGCCCGCATCCAGGGCCGCGAGCGCCTGGTCACTGAAGCCAGCCAGGTGGCCCACGATTTCTTCCTGTTCCTCGGCTTCCAGCCCGAAGCGGAAGAAACCGTGCAGCGCGACGGCGTCGCCCTCTCCCGCTGGCGCATGCATAAACCGCTGATCTGACGCCACCTTGTGGGAGCGGGCCTTGCCTTTCGCGGGCAGGGCCCGCTCCTACAAGAGCAAAAAAAAGCCGCTTCTGGGGGGAGAAGCGGCAAGGGGGGGTAAGAATCAGCGTCTTGGTTCGGGGTTACAACTTCGCGGTCAGTTTGGCGACCTGCTCGCCCTGGTAGCGGGCCAGGCCCAGCTCTTTATCACTGGGCTGACGGCTGCCGTCCGGCCCGGCGATGGTGCCGGCCCCATAAGGGGTGCTGCCGTGGAACTCAGAGATATCCATCTGCGCCTGCTCCGGATCGGCGTAACCCAGCGGCACGATGATAAAACCGTGGTGCGCCAGCGTGGTCCAGGTGGACGTGATGGTGGTTTCCTTACCACCGCCGGTGCCGGTGGAGGTGAACACACTGGCCACCTTGCCGGCGAGCGCGCCCTTGGCCCACAGACCGCCGGTCTGGTCCCAGAAGGTGCGCATCTGACCGCTCATGTTGCCGAAGCGAGTGGGGGTACCGACGATCACCGCGTCGTAGTCCTTCAGCTCTCCGGGCTCGGCCACCGGCGCGGTCTGATCGGTCTTGCCGCCGGCCGCCTTGAAGGCCTCCTCGGGCATGGTCTCGGCGACACGCTTGATGTCGACCTGCACGCCTTCGACGCGGCGGGCGCCTTCGGCCACGGCATCCGCCAGGGCTTCAATATGGCCGTACATGGAGTAGTAAAGAACCAGAATGCGTTTCATCGGAACCTCCAGCTTGTTCGCAGTCATCTGCAAAGGATGATGGAACGATACGCCTGAAGGGCCGGTGAAAGCACAGGGCTGGGCAGAACGGATTGATCAGGTTTTTCTATCTATCGGCGCCGCCCCTAAAGCGGTGGCTCGGTGACGGCGCGCTCGCCGTCGCCGAACATGGAGGCCAGGGCGCGGTGCTGGGCGTCACGGCCGCGCCGGCGCTGGCGCGCTTCCAGGCCGGGCAGCCAGCGCTGGGCGCTGTAGCCAAGCAGGCGTGGCACCAGGGTGAGTACCGGGTACCAGGGTGTCACCCCGGCGGGCAATCCGAGCTGGCCCATCTTCTCCCGGTCCAGGAAATAACGGCTGACACTCAGATGTTGCCGGTACAGCAGCCAGCGGCGCGGGCCCTGGAAGCGCTTGAAGTGGCGCGCCAGCGGCTCGCGGGCCAGGGCCGCCCCCAGCTCACGGCTGGTCCAATCCGCCCGGCTCTGGGTCATCAGGCAGTGGTGCAACCGCACCGCGCCATCGCGTTCGTTAAACGCCAGCCAGGGCTCGTCCACCCCCATCACCCAGCAGGCGTAGCTCCACAGGTGCATCACCGCGCGCGCCTCGCGGCCGGTCACCGGCACCCCCAGTTTGCGCAGCCCACCCAGCATCACCACGCTGAACCCCAGATAGGTGGCTACCATATCGGTCTGGCACAGCGGCAGCCCCCAGCGGGCCGCGTCCCATTCCTCACGGCCACTGAGATTGCGGCGCACCAGGCTGTGCACCAGCCGCACCCGCAAGGTGGTCTTGAAGCCCTCGCCGAAGCGGCTGAGCCCGCCGGGCTCGGTGCAGTCGATCCACCATTTGCCGGTTTCCGCCACGCGCCGGGCGGTGCCCTGGCTGAGCGCCCCGGTAAGCACCAGCGATTGGTTGAAACCGGACAACAGGTAACCGCCCATCAGCGCCAGATCGCGCAGCACATAGGTGGCGGTGAGCCCGGTGCGGTGAATAAAGCGGGCGCCCTCATCGATCAGCGCCGGATCCACCCAGTCCGGCCGGCGTTCAACGCCCTCGAAGAAGCGCCGCAACGGCTCCGGTGCCGCCGGCACCGCATCGATGCCCTGCTCCAGGGCCTGCTCGAACAGCGCCCGCCCCTCGCGGGTGCCGTGGTCGTACATCCAGTCCACCAGCGTGTCCATGGCCGGGTCACCGTGCCACAGGGCGTCAGTCACCGCCTGGTACTCCGCCTCGCTGGGCGCCACCGGGCGGCCCACAAAGCGGCGCAGCAGGTACGGCGTGGGCGCCTGGGTCTTGTCGAAAGGCCGGGCGCGTTCCGGTACGGCGGGCGGGTGAACAGGCGCGTTCATGGTAGGCTCCGATGACAATTGCGATGCCGGCACTCTAATGCGAATATGTATTCGCATTCAATTCGCGTTAGCCACATCGCGGTAGGAGCCGGCATGCGCAAACAACCCCGCCAACGGCGCTCCCGACAACTGGTGGACAGCCTGATCGAGGCCACTGGCCGGGCGCTGGTGGAACACGGCCTGGACCACACCACCACGGTGCGCATCGCCGAAACCGCCGGCGTCAGCGTCGGCTCGCTGTACCAGTACTTCGAAAGCAAGGAAGCGCTGGTGGACGCGCTGATGGAAAAGCTCGCCGACGACATTGCCCGCGGTCTGCGCCGCCTGCCGCTGGCGGACAACGCCGGCTTGCACGGCACCGTGGAAAGCGCCATCCGCTTCGGCTTCGCGGTGCTGCACTCCCGCGACGGCCTCTACCTGGAGCTGGTGCGCAACTGGCACCGGCTGCCCACCAACCGGGTCGCTGACGCGCTGCAGCAGCACTTCATGGAACTGTCGCGGCTGTACTTCATCAAGCACTACCGCGACTACCCGATCGAAAACCTGCATGTGCGGCTGTTCATCGTCGCCAACAGCGTGCTGTTCACCATGGTGCGCCACGCCAGCCAGAGCGACGGCCTGCTGCGCGAGGACGATGTCGCCGCCGAACTGACGCGAATGGTGTCCGGCTACCTGGCTGATTCCCCGCCGGATGGGGAG
>JBFJUC010000056.1:0-11949 GCA_041624875.1 Alcanivorax sp. | reverse complement strand
GCGGGCGGCGTCCACCTCGGCGTAGTTGTTGAACGTGAGCGGCACGTTGAGAATCTGGCTGTCCGCGTAGGCGCCGGCGAACGCCCCGCCCTGAGCCATCTGGCCGTGCAACTGGCCGACGCGGATTTTGCGTTGCACCGCCTGGTCGTCACCCATTACGCCACCGGGGTAAATCTTCAGGCTGACCCGACCGTCGGTTTCCTGCTCGATGGTGTCGCCGGCTTTTTTCAGCGCCTTCACCACCGCCGTGCCGTCCGGGTACAGCGTGGAAATCTTCAGGGTGGTGGCGAGGGCCAACACCGGCATCAAGGCCAGCACGGCCACAGCAATTCGCAACATCCTTCTCTCCATCAAAAATAGTCGTCGGCGCTGTCCAGCAGCTGCCGCGCCTGCTGCTTGGCGTAGGTATTCTGCAGCGTCAGGTCCGGCACGTCCGGCTCGGCCTCGAGCACTTTATGCAGCTGCGCATCGTGCAGCTCGCGGTCGAACACCAGGCGCGCGTAATGCTCCGCGAACAGCACCCGCGCCAACAGGTTGCGGCCCTCGGACAACGCCACCGCCCGCTCAAAATGGTCCCGCGCCTGCTCCGGGCGGCCGCCCAGGCTGGCCGGCAGAATGCTGTTGAGCACGCCCAGGTACATGTGCGCCTGACCGTAGCGGTAGTCTTCATCCAGCGCCACCACCCGTTCCATCAGCAGGCGCACCCGGGACAGCTCCGCCACCGCGTTCCAGTCGTCGGTGTGAGTCTGGATGTAGCCCGCCCAGGCGCCGCCCAGCGAAAACAGCACCGGCACGTCGTCCTGGCCGGCCCCGTCCAGCAGCGCTTCGAACGCCGGCACCTCGATGCCGCGCAAATCGCAGTAGTCGCCGTCGTGGGCGCAGGCACCGCGCAGGGCGTACTCCAGCGCCTTCTCGTTAAGCCGCGCCGCGCGGTCGTCGTTCTTCACGAAGACCCCGGCGTAGGCGCCGTACAGATCGGCACCGGTCATCAGCAGACCACTGCGCTCCGGCCAGTTGACGATCAACCCGTCAATCATCAACAGGTAGGACGGCAAGCCCGCCTCCACGGTGGCCAGGTCGTTGTTCTGCATCACCGCGCGGCCCAGGCTGTCGTCCAGCCGCGCCACGCCACAGCCGCTTAAAAGCGCCAGAATCAACACCACGCCCAACACTCTCTGCATTCTCTGCTCCATCTGAACCCCGGCGATCTACAAGCCGTTGTAATAGCGGGCGCGCCGGTAGAGCCCGATGCCCGCGCCCAGGGCCGCGCCGGTGATCAGCCCGGACAAATGCGCGGCATTGGCGACGATGTCCGCCAGCCCCACATAGCAAATGACCAGCCAGACCAGCATCAATATCACAATCTCCCGGCGCAGCTGATACCCGGCTGCCGGGTTGGTCTTGCCGTACAGCCATAGATAGCCGAGCAACCCGTAGACCACCCCGGAAAGTCCACCGAACCGCGGCCCGGTATCCATGAACTGTGCCAGATTGGAAACCGCCGCCACCAGCAGCGTGATCCACACCAGTTGGAAACTGGACTGGAAGCGCTCGATCAAACGGCCCAGGTCACTCCACCACAGCAAGTTGAAGATGATGTGAAGCACCGAGAAATGCAGCAGCATTGGGCTGAAAAGCCGCCACGGCTGCGCCGCCAGGCCGTCCAGGCTTGGCGGGAACATCAGGGCGTAATAGATATTCGGGCCGATCACGTAAGGCGAAGCGAAAATCAGCGCGGTCACCACCAGCACCGTGCGCGTGACCGGCCCCATGCTGGCGAACCAGCCGCCGGAGAACACCTGCTGGCGCGGCAGGCCGGTGACCGGCTCGCTGGCCTGCCAGGCGCTGTCCTGCCAGCGGCGCGCGCCCGGGTCGCGCAGGAACGCCTCGGCGGTTTTGCGCGCTTCGTCATGGCGGGCCGGGTCTTCCAGAAACAGCACGAACTCGCCGTCACGCGCCTCCTCACGGGAGCGGATGCCCTCACGGCCCAGCACATGGGCCAGTTGCCGGGCCAGCTTCTCGTTGTTCAGGCGCACCAATTCAAGCATTCCCATCCTCGTTGTGATAGCAGGCCTTGTGGGAGCGGGCCCCGCCCGCGAAAGGCCGGCAACGCCGGCTGGCAGGATACCAGAGCCTCATCCGTCCCTCTCGGCCAACACTTCCACCGCCTGCCAGAAACAATCCCATTGGCCACCGCAGCTCAGCAGCACCTCCTGAAACGTCCCCACCAGGCCGTAATAGTCATGGACGCCGTTCAAGCGGGCGTTGTTCAACGGGCCCTCGAAGAAGCCGGCGTAGCCCGCCAGGCCCGGAACCTGTTCGGCGCGGGTCCGGTAGTTCTCGCGCAAAGCTTCGATCAGAGCCGCCTTGCGCGCCGCCATGGTCGCTTCGTCGGCGCCGCTGGCGTAGAGCGCGCCCAATTGCTCGCGGGTGTCGCCGACCAGCGCTAAAAAGGCGTCGCGCGCGCGGTCGCGCTGCTGCCACCGGTCCATATCCACATCCAAATCGTGGCGGGCCAGATAGCGCAGCGTGCCCTCGCGGGCCACCATGGTGGCCAGGGACTCATTGAAACGGGTGTCGTTGGGAATATACAGCCGCCGGTGGACCAGCTCGTGGATGAGCAGCTCCACCAGGGCCGGGCCAGAGCGGTCGATCATCGGTGAGGTCAGCGGGTCCGCGAACCACCCCAGGGTGGAATAGGCGATGGCGCCGCCCACATAGGTGTCCTCGCCCTCGGCATCCAGCTCCGCGGCCAGGGCCTCCGCATCGGCACGGTCAAAATAACCCCGGTAGCTCAGGCACCCGAGTAACAGGTAGCACCAAGTGCGCGGCGCCAGAGAATACGGCGGCGCGGCGATCACGTTCCAGACCACCGCGTCGTCACGCAGATGCACGTAATCCTGGTAGACGTTGCGCGCCGGCAATGCCAGGGACTGATCGGCGAACGTCAACACGTCGCCGGCCAGGGCCAGCTGCCGGCGCACCGCCGCGGGCGTGTCCGGGTCGGCCACCACCTCCGCCACCGGCTGGCGCGCGCCCATCAGATCCATGTGGCCCTTCACCGCCTGGCCGTAGTAGCCCAACTGACAGCCGGAAAGGAGCAGCAGCAGGCTACAAACCAGCGATGGGGTTAGACGGTTCTCAGGCACGGGACATGAACTTCCGTTCGGAGGTATTTACCTTCACCTTCTCGCCCTCCTGAATGTACTCCGGCACCTGGACCACCAGGCCGGTCTCCAGGGTGGCGGGCTTGGTGCGGGCACTGGCGGAGGCCGCCTTCATCGCCGGCGTGGTCTCGGTGATGGTGAGCACCACCGACAACGGCAGCTCCAGGCCGATCACCGAATCCCCCACCTTCAGAGCCAGCAGGCCGTCGCAGCCCTCGGTGATAAACGGCAGCTCGTCGCGGATATCCTCGGCCTTCAGCGGGTATTGGGAGAAATCCTCGTCGTCCATGAACACATGGTCGTCGCCGTCCACGTAGGAGAAATGCACCGGCCGGCGCAGCAGCTCCACGGTGGGCACGTCCTCGTCGCCCTTGTAGCGCTCCTCGAACTTGGGCCCGCCCCCCACCGCGGCGGCGCGCACCCGGTACAACGTGGCCGCGCCCCGCGCCGAGGGCGAATTCACCTCGATCTGGCGGATCACGAACAGGGAGCCATTGTGCTCAATAACGTCGGATTTCTTCAGGTCGCTGGCGCGGGTCACGGGCCTTCCTCATGGCAACTCAAAACGGCGCCAATAGTAGCAGGCCCGGCACCGTCGCCGGTAGCCGGGTCGGGATCGTCAGCTACTTATCGAATGTTTTGGCGGGGTCGGCGATCGCGTCATGGCGTCGGGGTTCGGCCAGATAGCGTTCCAGCGCTTTTCGCACAAGCTCGTTCAGGGAAGAGTCTTGTTGCGTTGCCGCACGCGCGGCCGCCAAGTGAACATCGTGGCCGACGCGGACATTGAAGGAGCCCTTGCACGGCTTCTCCGGCGACTGACCGGACTCCGCACAGTCCGCCAGATAATCGTCCACGGCCTGCTGGAACGCTTGCTCCAGCGCGGCGACGGTCTCGGCTTCATAATTAACCAAGGCCTGGATATAAAGCAGTTTGCCGTACAGGCAATTGTCTTCCGGGCTGGCCTCAATGGACCCGTAATAACCGCGATACTGCAGCAAATTCGCCATTTAGATCAGGCCTCCATCCTCTAACTTCTCGATCACCTGGCGTCGCGCGTAACGTTTCAGCTCATTACCCGGATGGGGACGGTGCAGGCCTATCAACTGTAGCGGGTCGCCGTTCGTAAATTTGACTCGGGACCCACTCCCTTCCCTGCGCTCGTACCCCAATCGACGAAGCAACGTTTCAAGCTCTTGCCAGGTAAACCCTTGCTCGAGCGCCTTCAATTTGGTGACCAAGCGTCGGGTGCTCGTCATATAGCGCATCCATTTTGCGACTAAATATAGTTGCTTGTCAAAGCTGCATTGAATCAAACACCTTAGCGGACGCTGACGAGATCAGAGGTAGGAAGGAGGCGGGAACGTGTGTCATCAAGGACGGGATTTGACGTCAGCCAAGACGTACAGGCGTAGGTCGGGTTAGGACGAAGGCCGTAACCCGACATCCGCGACCGCTGCGGGCCCCAGGTCGGCGACGATCCGCTCGCGAGCTTCGCGGGCCAGAGCGCGGGGCTCGTCCGGCGACAAGGGCGCGCCGAAGGTCAGCTCGACGACGATGTGGCGGCGCCCCAGCAACCGCCACAGGTGATGGTGGAACTCGTCATCGTCGATGAAAGCGATACCGGTGTCCGGCTGGCCCTGCTCGTCGCGGTAGCGCACCGCCACCGTCTGCACCGGCGCGTGGTCGCCGGCGGCGGCGAACAACTGCGGGAAGAAGCGGCGCACGCCGGTGCCGTCGGTGGTCGTGCCTTCCGGGAACACCAGGATGCCGTGGCCGCGATCCAGACGGCCACGGATCTCCTCGGCCTTGGCCTTGGATTCACCGCCACCGCGACGGATAAACAGGGTGCCCACGGCACGCGCCAGCCAGCCGATCACCGGCCAGTCGGCTACTTCCGCCTTGGACAGGAAATAACACGGCCGGGCGGCGGCGATCACCGGGATGTCCAGCCAGGACACATGGTTGCTGACCAGCAGCACCGGCCCCGCCCGCAACGGCCCCTGAACGCGCAGCTCCACCCCCAGAATGGTGAGAAAACGCAGGCACCAGCGCCGCTTGGCGTTCAGTACCACCACCCGCTGCGGATCCCGGCCCGCCGTCAGCCACACGGCCTCCAGCACCCCGGCCAACAGATGCACCAACACCCGCAGGGCACGCCAGCAGCGGCGCGCCGTGACCCGTGCCGGTCGCTCCCCCGCCGGCGAAGCCAGAGACAGATCCCGCACCGTCAAACCGCCACCGCGGCGGCCGGCCGGGCGTCGCCGGGCTGCAGAAAGTGCTGCACATAGCGCGCCGGCAGCCGCGACACTTCCATCAGGATGAAGTAATCCAAGCAATTGAAGTCCGGGTCCCAGCATGGCTCGCCGCACACCCGCGCCCCCATGCGCAGGTAAGCCTTAAGCAACGGCGGCATCTTCACCCCACCGCGCTCGCCGGCGCCGTCCAGGGCGTCCCCCGGCATGCGGTCGAGCCGGAAGCGCGGCGTCACCCGAAGGTGCGGCGGCGTCAGATGGGACTCGCGGATGCGCTGGTCAATCGCCGCCACGTTGAAGCCCTCGCTCAACGCGATGCTGGCACAGCCAATCAGCGAGCCGATGTCGTTCTCCAGCATGTACTGCGCCAGGCGCGCCCACAGCACGGTGATCACCGCCCCGCCCCGGTAATCCGGGTGGATGCAGGTGCGGCCGATCTCCGCCACGCGGCCCTGCAGACCGGCCAGCGGTCCCAAGTGAAACTCGTTGGCGGAGTAAAAGCCGCCGGTTTTATGGGTGCGCTCACCGCCCAGCACACGCGTATAGCCGACCAGCTCACCACTCTGGTTGTCGCGCACCACCAGATGCAGACAATGACGATCGAAGCGGTCCCGGTCCAGGCCAAAGGGCGCATGGAAGCTGGCGCCGTACTCCTGTGAGAAGATTCGGTAGCGAAGACGCTGAATCTTCAGAATCTCCCGGCGGGAACGGGTGAAATAGGCGCTGAACCGAGCGCCCGTCTCCACCCCCTTGAGCGCATCACGGGGCTTGAACACGTCTTTGAATGGCGGTCGCAGGGCTTTGATCTTTCCGGCGGCTTGCGCAAGCATAACGAGCTCCAGATTGGATTTACGCCAGTCTGAAAGCCCCCCGTTGCTGTCCCGTGACAGGGTTGTGACCGTTAGGAGACAGAAGCTGATGCGTACGGATCAACGTGCGACACCGCGCTACCCGCAGCCGGTCAAACTGGCCGCCGGCGAGGTCCGCCACTGGTGCGCCTGTCGGCACAGCGACACCGCACCGTTCTGCAGTGATGATCGCTGTGGCGCCGGCGAGCGGCTGAGCTATACCGCGCGCAGGGAAGAGATCGTGTTGTTCTGCGGTTGTGGCGCCACCCGCACCCCGCCGCACTGCGACGGCGCCCACATCGGCCTGCGCGACCGCGAGCCCTGGTGGCAGCGGCTCAAGAATTGGTTCCGGCGCAACTGATCCGAAAACGCCTTGTAATCTTTCGCCACCGGAACGCATAGCGAATTTCTTACACGTTCCGTCATTTTACGCCTACCGCCGCCGCCATCGACCTGCGTTACCGTTGACGCATACGAGTTCGCACGGAGGCGAGACCAAAATGACGATACTTCTCCAACACCGCGGATACTACGGCTACGTCGAGGTCAGCCAGAAAAACAACTGTCTGCACGGCGCCCTGCTCAACATCGAGGTGCCGGTGCACTACCAGGCTGACACGGCCATCGGGCTGATACGCGCCTTCCAGGACGCCGTGGACAATTACCTGGACTACCCCTTCCCTTCCCGGCTGCGGAACGAGCAGCCCAAAATCAAGGACCCCCCAAGCGCGACCGAGGACCGGATGGTAAAGTGCCTTTAGCGTCGCAATCGAGAATCAAACCCGGCCTTGCTCCTCTTAATACTCAGCCTCGAAACGTTACTGGAGCTTTGATCGCTTTACCCAGCACCCAGCCGCTTCAAACGCCCAGCACTCCCTCGAAGAACGCCAGCACGCGCCGCCAACTGTCCTCGGCGGTGTCCGGGTCGTGTTTGGCGCGCAGGGGGCTGTAGTCAGCCATGCGTTTGAACAGGAACGTCTGGTGGTTATTCATGTAAGAGTGACCAGCGTCCGCGTAGGTTTGGACGTCATGCTCGATGCCCAGTTCGGTCAAGTGACCGGCAAGCCGCTCGCCATGGTGGCCGTAAATCAAATCCTTCTTGCCCCAACCGCCGACCACCGGGCAAACGCCGGTGAGCGCGCTGGCCTTGCGGGGCACGCCGCCGTAGAACGGCGCCACTACCTGGAGGGTGCCGCGTGCGGCGTACAGCAGCGCAAAGCGCCCGCCCATGCAAAACCCCATCATGGCAACTTTGCTGACCGGTTGATCGGTTTGTTCCAGCACCCACTGCCGGCAGGCGTCGAGCTGATCGAAGGCGTCGCCGTGGCCGGCTTCGTGGTCACGCAGGGTGCGCACCACACACAGGCTTTTGGCACCGGGGCGGTCGTAGAGGTCCGGTGCCAGCACCGGGTAGCCGTTATCGGCAAGGCGCTGCGCAATGCGCGCCTGGTCGTCGCTGAAACCGAAGATGTCGTGGATGACGATCACCGCCGCGTTCAGGCCGTTGGGTTGCTCGGGCAGAAACCAGCGGGCGCGCATGCGGTGACCGTTGGGCAGGGTTACGTGGGTGTCCTGGGCGCTCATGATCACTCCTTGGCGTGACGCCGTTGTTTTCGCCAAGCCTACCCCACTCCCGCCCCCACGCCAGCCCATGCGCGAGCTATTGGCCTACCCGGCTCCCTAGGTACTTTCCGATTTTTCCTACCCTCGTTTCAGCCTGGGATTACAGCTCTGGTTCGGCCTGACGAGCTAGCTTAGGCGGACCAAACAATGAGGGCCGAACCGTCATTCTTGAAAGGAATCCGAATAGGGACTATTGTAATTACATCTGAGATTACATATGAGCATACACGACATGGCGACCATCAATCTTCGAATTGACGATGAGCTCAAAGCCCGCGCCTTCGAGGAACTGAAGAAACTCGGCGTCACGCCTTCCGAATTACTGCGCCAAACCCTGCAGTACGTCGCCGATAGCGGCGAGCTACCGTTTAAGAATGTACTGCTTACAGAGGAAGACGCGGAGCTACTGGCCATTGCCCGAAAGCGCCTGCGGGAGCCGCAACGGGTGAAGGTTTCGTTGGATGAGCTATAACTTGGAGTCTGATCGTGAAGTCATCGTTTAGGTGGTAGCGATCGGAAAAAGAGAGGGTAGTGACGCATATAAAAAGCTCAGACATCGAAAATGTCTGGGACGCCATCGAAGATGACCCCGCCGACGCACAGAGTTTAAAGCTTAGGTATTCCCTCATGATCGGCCTGGAGAAATACATCAAATTCCAGGACTGAAGCCAGACTGAGACGGCTCGTCGTCTGGGCGTCACGCAGCCGCGCATCTCGGATTTGATGCGCGGCAAGATCCACCTGTTCAGCCTCGATACTCTGGTCAACCTGGTGGCGGCGGCGGGCCTCCATGTCGAGATGCATGTGACCGCGTGAGGCACCGCCGGCTGGCCGGCGCCGCCCTTTCGCGGGCCAGGCCCGCTCCCATGGGCCTGCCGGTATTCCCGTACGCAATCTTCACGATCAAGTCAGTCGGACTGTTTAAGCGGGAAGGTTCGTGCGCCGACCACCGTACCCCAAACCGATATGTTACGAATGTCTTCCGGATCCGTATCGTAGGGGTCGTCTTCGAGCACGGTCATGTCGGCCAGTTTTCCTGGCTCAAGACTGCCGATTTTATCGTCGAGACCCAATACGTAGGCGGCATCGATAGTGATCATACGTAGAGCCTCGGTAACACTCACGCGTTGATGCTCGCCCAGCACCTGGCCGGACCCGACACTGCGGCTGGCGGCCAGCGAGGCGCCCAATAGCGGCCGGGGCGGCGCTACCGGAAAATCGGAATGGAACGTTACCGGCACGCCTTCGCGTACCAGGTTACCGAGCGGCGCCAGGGTATCGGCGCGATCCTTACCGATCACCTCACTGTACTGCTGCCCGCGCAGCCAAAGATAATACACGTTGACGTTGGCTTGGGCACCGAGCTGGTGCATGGCGCGAATCTGATCTAGCCGGGCCGTGCCGAAGTGCTCAAAGGTGAATCGGTGATCGAATCTGGGTTTGTTATCTTGCAGTTCACGTAGCGTCTTGATGACCGCATCGTGGGCCTCGTCACCGATGGCGTGTACGAACAACTGCTCGCCTTGATTCCACCAGGGCTCCAGTTTTGCCCGCAAATCTTTGGGGTGCGTCATCCACTGGCCTTGATGGCCGTCAACGTAGCCAGCGGCTCCGGGCTTGAAGGTGAGGCCGTTGAAGCTGTCGTCGGTGAAGAACTTCAGGCCGTGAAAGAAAACCTTATCGGTACTTAACTGCTCTATGCGCTGGTATTGTTCTTGCGCTTCTTTCAGGCCGCCACTTTGGTTGATCAGTGCCGAGGCCCTGGTAATCGCCAACAAACGCTGCGGCGTCTTCCTATCGTTAAAGAAAGCCGCCAATAGCTGCGTCTCCGCCTCCAACGAAAACAATCCCATGGCATGCTCGGTGGTCGTGGTTATGCCATTCCGACGGTTGAGGTCAACCAGCCAGCGCATCAGCCTCATGGCGTTTTCAGGCTGCAGCTTCTCCGCCATAAACGGCGTCAGCATGCGGGCGGCGGCGGCCGGACCCAGAAACTGGCCGGTTAGTTTTCCATCAGTGTCTTTCACCATGCCGTGTAAATCGGTTTTCTCATCGATGCCGCGAAGGGTTATCGCCGCGCTGTTCGCGTACACATGGTGCTCCGAAGCGTCCCAGACAAAGATCGGCCGAGAGGCAGAGATGCGGTCCAACTCTTGGCGGTTCATATGACGCCCCATCGAGGGCACGTCCCAGCCCCAGGCCAACAAGGGCTCGTCTGGCTTTTCCATGTCACGATGAAAGGCCGCGAGACGGGCCAACGCCTGGCGCGGGCTGGTCACGCCTTTTATATCCGGGCCGTAGGGCTGCGGAAGCGGCTTGGTGGCAATGGACGGCAGGTTGGCGGTTATGGCACCTAGTAGAGCGTGTTGATGGGAATCAATAAAGCCCGGCAGGATGATTTTGTCGCTCATATCTTTGTTGATCGTCTGTCTTGAACGCTTCTTCCAGGGTTCCAAGTCCTTTTCGTTGCTAACCACCGATACGATTTTGCCATCACAGGCGGCCACCGCCGAGGCCGTCGGCTGGCCCGGATTCATCGTATAGATCTTTTTCGCGGAAAAAACCTTAAGGGTATCGCAGGAGTAGTGGCGCTCATCGCTTGCCCCGGCCGCCACGGTGAAGGCGGTGAAGCACAGATATGCGGCTATTTTTTTGATCATATTCGTACACCTTGTTGTGGAAATCCCCGGCAGTCTGGTTGCATTGTGGAACTTCATCCAATGCATTATTGTTTACCGATTAATGCAATGGATGAATAAATGGAACTGCGACATCTCCATCATTTGGTGCTCCTGGCGGACGAACTGAGTTTCACACGGGCCGCGGACCGAGCGAACCTGTCACAAACGGCGTTCAGCAGAAGCATTCAGGTGTTGGAGCGGGATTTGAATGTACGCCTGTTCGACCGCAAAACCCGCTCCGTTGCGTTAACCGCCGTTGGCGCGCAGCTGGTGTCGCGCGCCAGGACGCTGGCGCACGACGTCGAGATTTTTTCGCAGGAAGCCAGTTATCTGGCGAACGGCCAGGGCGGCCGGATGGCAATGGGCGCCAGCCTGTTGGCCTCGGACGTTTTTCTGCGCGCCCGTGTCCCGGCCTGGGCCACGGTTTTCCCGGGCACGCAAATCACCGTTAAGGTCGGTCAATGGCGGACGCTCAAAAGTTTGTTGGAACACGGAGAGATAGAATTCTTCATCGGTTACCCGGGGGACATCGACCTGGATCCGGAGTTTGTAGTCCATACACTGGACTCACAAGCGACCTCAGTGTTCTGCAGAGCCGACCATCCGTTGCTCGCAAACAGCGGCGGCAAGCGGACAATCCGAACGCGTCAACTGTTGGCCTTTCCCTGGGCTTCCGTGGCCTCCATGGACCACAGTGACACCCGTCGCCTTGCGTCGCACTTTCAACTGGACTCCGAGTCAGAGTTGCCTTGGAGCCTGTTGTGCGATCACCTCGACCTGCTGCGCGATGCGACGTTGCTCGGCGACAGTCTGCTCTTCAGTTGGCGTTCTTGGGTTCAGCCCTATCTTGAGCGTGGCGAGATGGTCGATTTAGCGGACTACCTGTCCGAACGAATTCCGGATAACCCGCTTTCATGCGCTGTCGTCCACCCCAGGGGGCGCTCCCTCTCCCCGATGGCGGACCGCGTGATCGCCATGCTCACGACGTTCCACGCCCGTTAGCCGGTGTTACGCAGGCCGGCGGCGATGCCGGCGATGGTGACCATCAGGGCGCTTTCCAGCACCGGGTCGCTGTCGCGGTCGCGCAGGCGGGCCATCAGTTCGGCCTGCAGCAGGTGCAGCGGGTCGGTGTAGGGGTCGCGCACGCGGATCGACCAGCGCATTACCGGGTTGTTGTCGAGCAGATCTTCGCGGCCGGTGAGCCGGTGCAGAACGTCCACGGTGGAGGCCAGCCGCTGGCGCAGCACGTCCCCGAGGCGGGTTTGCTCCGGGTCGTCGGTGAGGCGCTCTTCGTACCAGGCGGCGACGCGCGGGTCGGCCTTGGCGAGCACCATTTCCAGCATGTCCACCACCCCTTGGAAGAACGGCCAGCGCTCGG
>JBFJUC010000055.1:0-11981 GCA_041624875.1 Alcanivorax sp. | reverse complement strand
TGGTGGACTGCAGCCACGCCAACAGCGGCAAGGACCCGCGCCGCCAGCCGCTGGTGGCGCGGGATCTGATCCAGCAACGCCGCGACGGCGAACAGGCGATCGTCGGCGTGATGCTGGAAAGCCACCTGAACGACGGCAGCCAGCCGCTGGCCCACCCGCTGCGCTACGGCGTGTCGATCACCGACGCCTGCCTGGGCTGGAGCCAGACCGAAGCACTGATCAGTGAGTTAATCGAAACTCCCTGACCTCGCCCATCAGCAGACCGGCCTGATCCTCCAACGTCTCGGCCCGCTGCGCGGCGGCCGCCACCAGGGTGACGTTCTGCTGCGTCACCCGGTCCATCTGCGACACCGCCAGGCCGATCTGCTCAATACCCCGGGTCTGTTCGGCGGACGCGCCGCTGATGCGCGCCATGATCGCCGACACCCGCTCCACGGCGGCGACAATCTCGCCCATGGTGTCGCCCGCCTGGGCTGCCTGCTCGGAGCCCTTCACCACCTCGGCGCTGGAGTCGACGATCAACGCGCGGATTTCCTTGGCCAGCCTGTCGCTGTTCTGCGCCAGCAAGCGCACTTCCTCGGCCACCACCGCGAAACCGCTGCCGTGCTCGCCGGCCCGCGCCGCCTCCACCGAGGCGTTCAGCGCGAGAATGTTAGTCTGAAAAGCAATGCCTTCGATCGACCCGACAATCTGCTCGATGCGCTGGGAGCGGGTTTCGATCAGGCCCATGGTGGCCACCACCCGCGCCACCGCGTCGCCGCCACGGGCCGCCACGCCGCCGGCGTCCCCGGCCAGCCGGTGGGCCTGGCTGGCGTGTTCGTCGTTGTCTTTCACCGTGGCGGTCAGCTGTTCCATGCTGGCGGACGTTTCCACCAGCGACGCGGACAACTGCTCAAATCGGGTGGAGAGGTCCGTATTGCCCCGGGTAGTCTGCACCGCCGCATCCTGAATCCGTTCGCTGCTGGTGCGCACCTGGCCGACGATGGACGCCAGGCTGTCCTGCATGCGCGCCATCCCGGCGTACAGCCGGCCGATATCGTTGCGACCGCGCGGCGGGATGTCCGCCGACAGGTCACCATCGGCGATACGGTCCAGGTGCCCGATCACGTCGCGCAGCGGCCGGATCACATTCACCGTGATGCCCCACAGTACCGCGCCCACCATCAAGAGCGCCGCGATCACCGCCGCCATCATGGCGCCGTCCAGACGTTGCACCATGACATCAAAGCGCGACACCAGAACATCGGCATCGGCCCTTGAATCGGCCAGCCAGCGGTCCGCGGCGTTGATAAACTCCTGGCTCATGCCGTTGAGCCGCGACCGCCCGGAGCGGTAGCCCGCGAAGTCCCCCTCACGGAGCAATACCAGCTGCAGACGCAGGCCCACGTCCGTGAGGCGGTCCATGGCGTCGGACAGTGCTGTGATGGCCTGGGAGGGTTCGCCTTCGTCGGTCAAAGACAGGAAACCGTCAAATTGTTGCTGCGCCTGTTCAATCAACCCGGCCGCCTGATCCAGAACCGGACCCGGTTCGTCGAAGGACGGCACCCGGATCAGCTCGGCGGCGCGGTCCATGGCTACCTGCGCCTGCAGCAGGTTGATATAGGTGCGTTGCAGGGCGCCGGCCCGTTCCACATGGGCCTGGTTGAGCGTTTCGAACGATTCGCGGCTCTGGTGGCTGGTATAAATACTCAACCCGCCGATCAACAGAATGATCAGACTGAACGCCAGCAGCACCAGGCCCCAGCTCGTCTTCACCGTGATGTTATTCAGCCAAACCATTGGCTTTCCCCCAGCTTTTGAACAATGGCTGGAAAGGCTAGCCGCAAAGCATGACGGAAAGACGACAAAATTAATTTTTATCGTTTTAAATCAATAACCTATAGATTAAAAATGAAATACTGCAAGCAATGGAGATCTGACAATAGATATCGGCCAGGACGCTCTTTTCTTTACGCCAAAAAGAAAAAAAGGCGGCCGAAGCCGCCCGAGGGAGGAGAACGTAAGCCGGCGGGCTAGTTACAGCCGCCGGCGTTTTCATAGTCACCGTCCACCACGGTGTTGATCCATTGGCGCATCAGCGCGGTGGCGCCGTCGTGGGCCACACTGCGCGCGATGGGCGGCATCATGCGTTGCGGATCGTTCTCCGCTTCCATGCGGCAGGAGACGATGGAATCGTCGCTGCTGCCCGGCACCACCACGTGCTGGCGACCACAGGACCCGCCGCCGGTGGCGGTGGGCTTCTTGCAGATGCCGTAGCCGGCGTCCACGGCGCGGAAGGTATCCAGGTAATAGCCGGTGTTGGAGGCGGCGCCCTTGTCGTTGTGGCAATGCTGGCAGTTCACTTCCAGGTAGGCGCGCAGGCGATGCTCGATGTCCGCCGCTGAATTGGCGGTATCACCGCCGTCGCCGGGCACGTTCCAGCGCGGCAGCCGCTCGATGTTGGTGGCCACGCCCTGCCCGTCCAGTTCCAGAGCCGGCGCGCCGGCCAGCAGGCCCTGATCGATCCAATACTGAAGCTGGTTGACGCGCGGGAAGCCCGCCTGACCGGCGGTGCCCATGAAGCTGCTTTCCGGCTGGTAGGCGAGGTTCAGGTTACGCGGCTTGGGCCCGATGGGCGCGCTGCCTCCAGGACGGTCATCGTTTCCGTGACAGGTGATGCACTGGTTGGCGTTGGGCACCGAATAACGGTCGGTGGACCCGGTAATCAACGTGCCGGTATTGGCGTCACGGAAGTGCCAGCTTACGGCGCGGCTGTCGCCCCCCGGCGTCAACACCGCCACCAGCCGGCCCTCATCGTTCTGTTCCCAAACGTAGGGCAGACCGGCCCAAAACGCCTTGCCACTCTGGCTCACCCGTTTGATCAACAAGCGGGTCTCCACCAGCTCCTCGCTGCTGTTGGCTTCGTCGGTGAACGCGAATGTCTTGGCGATCACCGTGCCCACCGGGAAGTCGATGGTGCCGTTGAGGTTGTTGCCGCCCTGGCCGTCGCGGTATACCGCTTGCTCTCCGGGGGGAATGAACGCCACCCGGTACTTGGTGGCGTGGTCGGAGAACAACTTGCTGTTGAGCACGAAGGGCACCCCGCCTTCATGGGGCAGACTGCGCGGGTCCTGCGGGTCGGCGAACAGGTTGTACTGATCGAGCGACGGGCAATCCACCGTCAGCGCCGCGCGGTTGATTTCACCTTCTTCCACTTGCGCTTGGCAAAGCTCGGCGACGTATTCATCGGAGGGCGCCGGGTCGAATTCGCCGCTAGGCTCGAAAGGCGGAATTTCCACACGCGGGAGCGACGGCAGCACGTTGCCGAAACGGGTCTCGCAGTCATGATCGGAGAGTTTGGTGTCGGAGGGGAAATTCAACAACCCGCCGACAATGTCCATTAAACCACCCGGCGTGAGAAGCGAAAGGTCCTGCTCCAGAAGACCGATGACCAACTCCAGGCCATCGGTGCCGTGGAAGTTCAAATAGGGTGCGCTATCGTCAGACAACTCGTTATCGTGAATACAGGTACCCCAGCGCGGCATCTTACGATTGCCCTGATCATCGAACTTGTAGGCGTTGTAGTGACACGACGGGTTCGGATGTTCGTTGGTGTGTATCGGTTTGCCAAACTCATCCTCGGGCACCGGGTTGCCCTGGGCGTCCACCGGATAGGGGCAGTCCTCGTCCAGCTCGTCGCGCAAGCCATCCCAAATGATGTGCGCCCCCTTACCCAGATTGGCCAGATTACGAAGGCTCGACAGCAACTCCGCCGGGTCGTTGATGGTGGGCAGATTTTTCAAACCAATCAGTGTCGGCAGCACGCTCTCAATTTCGCCGTTCAGGGTCTTTTCCAGATCCGGCGGCGGCAGGTCGTAACCGGAGTTTCGCATCACGTTGTTATGGATGTGCAGCCCTTCGGTGTAGGGGTCGAGTTTCTTGTCGGCGGTGCCGCCAGGGCCGTCGATCAACTCATAGCTGATATGGAGTACCGCGGCGGTGCTGTGGTCATCGAAAACGTTATCCACCACTTCAATGTTGTCGTAACCGAGGGTGATGAACCCGACACCGCGCGGCACCACCGACACCAAACCGCTGTGGGCGAAGTTATAGGTGTTGTTGTTGCGCGCGGTATTGTTGAGCATCACCGAGGTATCGCCGTACTGGGTGATGTTTTCCAGGTCGTAGATCAGGAAGCCGCCGGTGTTGCACTCCGCCAGATTGGAATCGTATTCACCGCCCTGGACGTTTTCGATCTCGAAACCCATCACGTTATACACCGCCCGGCTGTCCCGGATAATCGCGGTGTTGGTCTGGCCCACATAGATCCCGGCGTCGGAAGCGCCCACGGACTCCGAGCCTTCCACCAGGATGTTTTCCGATTCCACCGGATAGATGCCATAGCGGCCGCTGTCGGAGCTGGGTACATAGTCCGGGGCCGGATCGCCCTCGTTGAACGGCGGCGCGGTACAGGCCACGTTCAGCCGTTGCGGGTAATTGTCCTCGGTAATCGGCGCCCCGCCGCCGGACCACATGGCGCGGACGTTACGCAGCGTGCCCCATTTCACGCCCTTGAGTTTGAAGGCGTCGCCGGGGGAATCGAGGATGGTCAGGTCCTCCACGGTGATGCCGCGCACGTTAAGCGCTTCCAGGCCGGTCACGTTGGCGCTGTCGCGGAACGACAGCACCGTTTCGTCCTTGCCACAGCCCTTGATCAGAACATCTTCCGTGGCCTGGATCAGAAGGCCCTGCTCCAAATTGAAATACCCGCACGCGAATTCCAGCGTGTCCCGGGGCCGCAGCTGGATCATCGCGTTGAGCATGTCCTGGGTGGCGTCCTCGCCGGGCTCGATAAAGAAGGTCCGTCCCGGGGTGGGCACGTCCGGGTCTCCCGGATCGTCGGGATCGTCCGGGTCATTGGGATCGTCCGGGTCATTCGGGTTGCCGTCATCCGGTTGACTGGGCGCCGGTGACGCAGCGCCACCGTCATCGTCCGAGTCACCGCCGCAGGCGGCCACCGTCAGCCCCAGTATAAGAACCATCAATAACTTCAATGCGAACCTGGATATTCTGCCGTTCATGCTCGTTCCCCTGTTGATATTGGGCACCCCGTTCATCGCGGGGCCTGCTCCAGTCTTTCCCACATACGCAGATACGCTTCGGCGGAGGTGAACAACTGGTTCACCGCGTCCTCGATCTGCTCCCGGGGGCGGTCACTGTTCGCCACCATGTCGGCGATCTGGTCGGCGTAGAGACCGTAGTGGGCCACGCCCCGGCCCTCATAAAGGCTGAATTCATGATCGCCGGTGCGCTGCACCTCGAAGCGCACGCGACCGTCCACGGATTGGAACGGGTACAGCTGGTCGCGCTGGTCCTCGGTGCCCGGGTTGCTCGCCAGCTGCGCGATGCCGTTCACGTCCGAGGCGAAACCGGCGCCGCCGAATGGCCCGACCTTGAACGCGTCGTCACGGGGGCGCTGACCGTCGCGGGTGAGCTCGTCCACCCAGGCACCTCGCACGCTGCCGAACGACGCCGCCACACCGCCCTGGGACGCGACTTGATCGCGCAGTGCTTCGGTGCCGCCCCAGGAGCCGTGGCTGTTGATCACCGGGTAGCCGCGACGGCCGGTCAGTTCCAGAATCTGCTCCGCCGCTTTGCGGCTGATGTGATCGGTTTCGATCATCATGCGGCGCTTCATCAGTTCCTCTATCAGGAAAAAACCCAGGTCGGACAACCCGCGGCTGTTGCAGAGATGATCGGTACCCCGGCGCGGGTCGTATTCCGCCAGCTGTTCCGGCGTGGCCGGGAAGCGGTCGCCGACGTAGTCGAGCTGGAACAGCAGCTGGTCGAGGATGCCCAGCGGCGCCAGCGGGTCCGGCAGCGACGACACCGGCGGTGCGTCGTCACCGTGGTCGTGGGCGCAGGTTTCGAACTCGATGGTGTGGCCGGTTTCCAGAATATTGCCCGCGTAGAGCACCGGGCCTATGCCGATACCGGAGGACAGATCCGGCAGGTGGCCGCCGAAGGCGTTGTCGAATTTGTGCACCGGGAACAGGCTGCGCACGTCCATGGCATAGAGACGATCGAGCCGCTCCACGATCTCCTCCCGGGTGCATTCCGGGGCGCCCAGGTATTCGCCGCAGTTGAGCACCTTGGACGCCTCCACGCCAAGGATCACCGCCATCTTGCCTTCGCTGATCACTTCCCTTGCCTGGGCCGGATCGGTGACGATGCGGAACCAACCCTCGCCAGGACCGCCGTGCTGGGCGTCGATATAATCCTGCATGGCATGCATCTGGGTAGCCTGCATTTCGATCGCCGCCATGGTGTCGCAGTCGTTCTGCTTCTGCGGATTGATCTGACACAACACCTGGTTGTGCACCAGGTGGTTCACCAGAATCTTGAGGCCGGCGAGGTGGGCCCGCTCTATCCATCGGTAATAACTCTGGTGATGCTGCAGCGAGTTGTGTCGCGGCCAGAATTCATAGCTCGGCCAGCCTTGCGTCGCGTGTGGGCCGGGGCTGCTGGTGACCTGCTCGACCAGACCGGTCAGCCCCTCGGGGCCATGGTTGACGGCGCAGTCGTCCAGGGCGTGGTCGACGCCGAAGGGGTGGAAGGGGTCGCCGTAGTTCACCCGGCCACCGATGAACTCATAGGCGGAAATATGGCTGTGCGCGTCAACGAAACCGAAGACGTCATCGTCGTCCAGTCCTTCCACGTTTTGGAAACGCGGCACTTCGCGCAGGTAATTGGCCGGGCCGTCTTCCGCCACGGTGGCGTTCAGTTCCGCCTCCGGGTAGGCGGCGCATCCCTCGGCGGGCAGCAAATGGAAACGGTTTGCCGCGCTTTCCAGCGATGGCGACGCCAGGGTCAGCGCGTCCTCGCCGACGGTGAGCAACAGCCCGGTGGCACCCGAGGCCACCGTGAATGTCTCACCCTCGCTACGGTTGAGGTTCCACACCGCCAGGTCGCTGGCCTGATCCACTTTGCCCAGCGTGGGCCGGAGCGTATTGTCGCCGAGCCGGGTGCCGGCCACTTCCAGGCTTTCGCCCAGTTCCCGCAAAACACCCCCCAAGGGCGCCACCGGGTCCAGCACCAGGTTCAGGGTGTCGCCGAGGCCGGCGACCAGGTAACTGACTTCCGCGACCAGACGGCCGCCGCCATCGAGCAACTCGCCGGCGGGATCCGAGATACCCAGCAGCTCTTTGTCACCGGGCTGGCCCGGATCACGGCGGTAATCGGACAGCAACAGATAGGAACCCAATGCCGTAGGCTTCATGTAGAACGACGCCGCACGACCAGGGTCCAGGGTCAAACCGTAGCGCCCGTCCAGACCACTCAGGTACCGGCCGTCGGCGTACAGGTGGTAGCAGCCGTTGGCGAACTGAAAGCGGTTCAGGGCCTGGGGCTCGGGTTCCGGCTCTGGTTCAGGCTCGATGGGCGGCTCCGGTTCAGGCTCCGGCGCAGAGGGCGACGGCGGATTATTCGCCTGCTGGTCATCGGACGAGGACGAGCCGCCCCCACAAGCGGTAAGGCCAAAAGCCAACAATAGCAGCAGCCAGTACGTCGACACCCGACGCGCACCTTTCACGGTCATAGCACCTTCCTGTTCTCTTATTATTGGCACGTTTGTACAATTTATTGCCGTGAAGCGCTGTGGTGTTATTGTGAACGATTGGTGAACGAACCCGCGGCACTCAAGTTTTCCGACCGCTCGCCGAGAAAAGCGTTGGATGGCGCCGGGTCGGCGCCTATGGCATATTCAAAAAAAAAGCGCGGGGGACCCTGATGCGTGACAAGGGGATGTCTGAGGCAGAGCAGGCCCGGCTACGCAGCCTGGCCAGCTACAACATTCTGGACAGCGCCCCGGAACCCGAATACGACGACATCGTGCGGCGCGCGGCGGCGCTCTGCGATTGCCCGATTTCCACGATCACCCTGGTGGATCGGCACCGCCAGTGGTTCAAAGCCTCCGTGGGCCTGAATATCCAGGAAACCGAACGCGGCATCGCGCTCTGTGATCACACCGTTCGCGGCACCGGCTTGCTGGTTATTCCGGATACCCGCCTCGACGACCGCTTTGCCGGCAACCCGGTGATCGCCGATCCCCACGGCATTCGCTTTTACGCGGGCACTCCGCTGCTGTCGAAAGAAAACGAAGTGCTCGGTACGCTTTGCGTTATGGATCACCAGCCTCGGGATCTGAACGAGGCGCAAACCAATTATCTCACGCTGTTGGCCGACCAGGTGATGATGCACCTGACATTGCGCCGCCAGAATCTAAAACTCCAGGCAACCATCAACGAGAGCGACCGCGCCCAGCGTCTCACCGGCATTGCCGGCCGGCTGGCCCGGGTGGGCGGCTGGAGCGTGGATGTCGCCTCCAGGCGGGTGACCATGTCACCGGAGCTGTTGGCATTGCATGGCCTGGGCAGCGCCACACTCCTGACACTCGACGAATGCCTGAACTTCTACGAACAGGCGGAGAAGCCGAAAATCCAGGCGTTGTTCGCGGCCTGTGCGAACGAAGGCATACCCTACGACGAGGAGTTACAGGTTCTGGACGCCACCGGGCAAGCGTTCTGGGTGCGCGCCCTGGGCAAACCGGTGTTCAACGAGGCCGGCAAGGTAATCCGCGTTGACGGCGCGTTTCAGGATGTCAGCCAGCAGCGCCGCGCGGACAGCGCCCTGCGCGAAGAAAAGGTCCGCTTCGAAGCCGCGGCGCGCGCTACCGCCGACGCCATCTGGGACTGGAACACCGCCACCGACCGGCTGTGGTGGAGCGAGGGCATGCATACCCTGTTCGGCTACAGCGCCGACGACCTGGAACACGACAGCCGCTCGTGGACCACCCGCATCCACCCTGACGACAAGGCACGCGTGCTCACCGACATTGAACGGGTGATCTACAGCCAGCAGCAGATGTGGGAAGCCGAATACCGATTCATGCGCAAAGACGGCAGCGTGGCCTACGTGTCGGACCGGGGCTATGTGATCCGCGACGAAAACGGCGACGCCCTGCGCATGGTGGGCGGCATGAGCGACGTTACCGAGCGACGCCGCTTTCTGGCCAACCTGGCCCGCCAGGCGACCCTGCTGGATAAATCCAGCGACGCCATCATGGTGCTCGATCTGGAGCGCCGCATCACCTACTGGAACCAGGCCGCCGAGACCATCTATGGCTGGCGCCAGGATCAGGCACTGGGACGACGCGTCGACGAGGTGCTGGGTGAAGACCCTACCCTTCTGGATGCCGCCGCCCGAACACTGCTGGCCAACGGCCAGTGGACCGGCCGCCTGAGCGGACAGAACGCCAACGGTGCCAGGGTGATCTCCGAGGCACGCTGGAGTCTGGTCGGCGATGACCACGGTGAACCGGAAGCGGTGCTCGCCATAAATACCGACATCACCGAACGTCTGGCGCTTGAAGAACAGTTGCAGCAGTCGCAGCGGCTGGAAGCGGTTGGCCAGCTCACCGGCGGCGTCGCCCACGACTTCAACAACCTGCTCACCGTGATTCTGGGCAATTCAGAACTGCTGGAAGATCAGCTGGAAGAGAGCCCGTTACTGCGCAACTCGGCGCGCCTGATTCGCGGCGCCGCCGAGCGGGCGGCGGAACTGACCCGGCGCCTGCTGGCATTCGCCCGGCGTCAGCCTCTGGCACCGGAGATCGTCGACGTCAACGAATTGATCCATGGGCTCACGCCGTTGCTGCGCCCTACCCTGCACGAACATCTGGCCTTCACCATCGTACCGTGCGACTCACCCTGGCCGGCATTCATCGATCCAGGGCAGCTGGAGTCGGCGATTCTTAACCTGTGCATCAATGCCCGCGATGCGGTATCCGGCGATGGCTGCATCGTGCTGGAAACCGCCAACGTCACCCTGGACAAGGACTACGCCAACCGTCATTCCGAAGTGGTGGCCGGCGATTACATCCAGGTGGTGGTTTCCGACACTGGTGAAGGCATCCCGCCGGCGGCCCTGAAAAGAGTGTTCGAGCCGTTCTTCACTACCAAACCCAAGGGCAAAGGCACCGGCCTGGGATTGAGTATGGTGTACGGCTTCGTCAAGCAATCGCGCGGCCACATCAAGATTTATTCCGAACCCGGCGAAGGCACTACGGTAAAGCTTTACCTGCCCAGGGCGGAACGGGGTGACGAGCGTCCGGTGCCACCGGCCTCACCGGTGCGGTTCTCCAATCTGGCGGAAACCATCCTACTGGTGGAAGACGACAGCGCCGTGCGCGATCAGGCCGCCCGACAACTGCAGGATCTCGGCTACCGGGTCATCAGCGCCGTGGACGGCGATGCCGCGCTGGCGATCCTTCAGGAACAGGAAGTGGACCTGCTGTTCACCGACGTGATCATGCCCGGCGGCCCCAACGGCCCGGAGCTGGCCCGGTTGGCGCGGCAGCGGCTGCCCGGCCTGCCGGTGCTGTACACCTCCGGCTACACTGAAAACGCCATTGTCCATCAAGGACGCCTGGATCCGGGTGTTCACCTGCTGGAGAAGCCCTACCACCGAGGCCAGTTGGCCCGTAAAGTGCGTACCGCCCTCGATGAGGTGCCGAGATGATGCGGCTACTGGTTCTGGATGACGACCCCGATATCGGCCAGACCGTGCACAGCATGGCCGAAACGCTGGGCTATCAATGCCAGGTCACGACCCGCCCGGACGACTTCTTCACCGCCCTGGACGACTGGCGCCCGTCCCATATACTGCTCGACCTGGTGATGCCGGAAATGGACGGCATGGAGGTGATCCGCCATCTTGCCGATCGTCGCTGCGAAGCCGCCCTGATTATTTCCAGCGGCCTGGGCGGCCGGGTGATCGACGCGGCCAGCCGCGCCGCCAGCCAGCACCAACTG
Organism: Alcanivorax sp.; assembly: GCA_041624875.1. Classification (GTDB taxonomy): domain Bacteria; phylum Pseudomonadota; class Gammaproteobacteria; order Pseudomonadales; family Alcanivoracaceae; genus Alloalcanivorax. The sequence continues at coordinate 1,131 of JBFJUC010000055.1, read as the reverse complement.
ACCATGGCCGGGGTCCTCGTCAAACCTTTTTCGTTCCGTGATTTACGCACCCTGCTGGGACGCCAGCCGCCGGCCAAGCCGTTGCGACGTACCACCGGCGCCGCCGCATCGCCGGACCTCACCGCGACGATGCTCGACGAGGCCATCCGGCACAACCAGATCGGTTTGGTCTACCAGCCCAAGGTTCAGTGCGGCGGCGACACCGTGACGGTGGGTTTTGAAGCCCTGGCCCGCTGGCAGCATCCGCAATGGGGCGCGATTCCCCCGGACCGCTTTATTCTGCTCGCCGAGCGCGAAGGGTTGATCGAAGCACTGACTCGCAAGGTACTGATTCAGGCCTGCGCCACCATGGGCGGGATACGGCGCGCCCGGGGTCCCGCCGCCGACCACTGGAGCATGGCGGTGAACCTGTCCGCGCGCTGCCTCACCCAGTTCGATATGGCCGACAAGCTGGTAACCCTGTGCCAACTGCACGGCCTGGAACCGCGCCATCTGACACTGGAACTCACCGAGACAGCGGCCATGGAAGACGGGGTGCTGGCGCTGGATCTGCTCACCCGGCTGCGGATGAAAGGGTTCCAGCTGGCGATCGACGATTTCGGCGTGGGCTATTCCTCCATGGTGCAGTTGGCCAGGCTGCCGTTCTCCGAGCTCAAACTGGACAAGGCCTTCGTAGCCGCCGCCGGGCACTCCCGGGAGGCGCGCACCATTATCCGATCGGCGGTGGACCTGGGCCACCAGCTGGATCTGAAGGTGATCGGCGAAGGGGTGGAAAGCGGCGAGGCACTGGCATTCCTGAGTGAGGTCGGGTGTGATTTCGTGCAGGGGTATTATATTGCCCGGCCTATGGAGAAGGAGGCTATTGGGGGGTGGTTGGATGGTCGTGCTAGCGGAGAGGCCTGGGCGCGCTGACGCGCGCCGAGAGGGAGGGATTGATTCGCAGGCGCAGCCTGCTCACCCCTTCGGGGCGTCGCCGCTTGTGCGGCGACGTCCTGCGCCGGCCTTTGGCCGGCTTGTCGAACCGGAGGGTTCGAATTAATACATCCCTCTCCGCCATACACAAAAAAGCCCGGCCAGTGCCGGGCTTTTTTGTGTATGGCGGAGAGGGTTGTATTAATTCGAACCCTCCGG
>JBFJUC010000054.1:0-12056 GCA_041624875.1 Alcanivorax sp. | reverse complement strand
TAGAACGGCGTGCGCTTGAGCAGCACCATGCCGGTTTCCCCGGCGTCCAGGCGGTCCACGGCGGCGCCGTCACGGTACAGCGCTTCCACCTCGGCCTGATCCTGATGTTTCTCGTAACCGGAGAAGTCGGTGACCGACTCGATATTGAGTCGGTCGCTGTAATCGTTGGCGAAGGCACCGGCGCCCCGGGCGCGCTCACGCTGGGCCTGCATTTCCTGGTCGAAGCCGTCCATGTCCACGGATAGGCCGCGCTCGCGGGCCACGTCGGCGGTCAGGTCCGGAGGAAAGCCGTGGGTATCGTACAGGGAGAACACCACCCGGCCCGGCAGCTCGTCGCCCTGCAGGTCGGCCATGGCCGCTTCCAGCACCTTCATGCCCGCGGCCAGGGTGCGCCCAAACTGCTCTTCCTCGGCCAGCAGGGCTTTCTCCACGCGAGCTTGCTCGCGGCGAAGCTCGGGATAGGCGTCGCCCATTTGCTCCACCAGGGCCGCCACCAGGGTATGGAAGAACGGCTTTTCCTGGCCCAGTTGATGCCCGTGGCGCAGGGCGCGGCGGATGATGCGGCGCAGCACGTAGCCACGGCCCTCGTTGGACGGCACCACCCCGTCGGTGATCAGGAAACTGGCCGAACGGATATGGTCGGCGATCACCCGCAGGCTTTTATTTTCCAGATCGTCGCAACCGGTGGCCTGGGCGGCGGCCTGGAGCAGCGCCTGGAACAGGTCGATCTCATAATTGGAATGCACGCCCTGCTGAACCGCGGCGATGCGCTCCAGGCCCATGCCGGTATCCACGCTGGGCTTGGGCAATGGCTTCAATTCGCCGTCGTCCTGGCGGTCGTACTGCATGAACACCAGGTTCCAGATCTCGATGTAACGGTCCAGGTCACCGTCTTCGGAGCCCGGCGGGCCGCCGGGCACATCGGCGCCGTGATCGTAGAAGATTTCGGAGCTGGGGCCACAGGGGCCGGTATCGCCCATCTGCCAGAAGTTGTCCTCGTCCAGGCGCGAGAAACGCTCAGCGCTGACGCCCATTTCCTTGAGCCAGATGTCCGCCGCCTCGTCGTCGGACACGTGCACCGTGACCCACAGCTTCTCCGGCGGCAGGCCCAGCTCACCGGTGAGGAACTCCCAAGCGAAACGGATGGCGTCACGCTTGAAGTAATCGCCGAAACTGAAGTTGCCCAGCATTTCGAAGAAGGTGTGATGGCGGGCGGTGTAGCCCACGTTTTCCAGGTCGTTGTGCTTGCCGCCGGCGCGCACGCAGCGCTGCGAGCTGGTGGCGCGGCTGTAATCGCGCTTGTCGCGGCCGAGGAACACATCCTTGAACTGGTTCATCCCCGCATTGGTGAACAGCAGGGTGGGATCGTTCTCCGGCACCAGCGAGGACGACGCCACCACGGCGTGCCCCTGGCGGGCGAAGTAATCAAGAAAGGCCTGGCGAATCTCAGCGCTCTTCATACGCAAGCAACTACTTTAGACAGGGAAATGGGGAGCAAAGTATAGCGTTGTCAAAGGGCGGTTGCGATGGGGAAGGCGCGCCAAAGCGGCGCGCTGCTTACTTGAGCGCCGCCGCCGTGCAAACCACCACCACCATCACCAGCAGAATCCATTTCAGCACCCGCTGGGACACCTTATGGGCGAAGCCCACTCCCAATCGAACGCCCAACAGGGTGCCGGCGGCGACCAGCAGGCCGGGCAGCCAGGCCACCTGATCCCGCCATACGAAAATAGCCAGAGCCAGCACCGTGAACCCGGCGGTGATCGCCAGCTTCAGGCCGTTGGTGCGCACCAGGTCGTAACGAAGCTGGCCCGCCAGCACCGCGATCAGCAGGAAGCCGACCCCGGCCTGGGCGAAGCCGCCGTAAGCGCCGGTCACGAACAACCCGGCCCAAGCCGCCGGCGTGCTGGCCAGGGCCCGTGGCGTCTCATCCGGTCCGGCCACCAGCGTGGACGGCTTCAGCACCATCACCACCGCCATTACCACCAGGGTGGTCAGCAACACCGGCTCAAGAACGGTGGCCGGCAGGAAGGACGCGGCCAGCGTCCCCAACAAGGCACCGGCCAGCGTCGGCACCATGATCCCGGGCAACGCCGCCGTAGGCATCGAACCGTGACGGTGGAACTGACGGGCGCCCTCCAGGCACTGGATCAGTACCCCTACACGCATGGTGCCATTAGCCAGCGCCGGCCCCATGCCCGTCAGCATCAACAACGGCAGGATCAGCAAGCCGCCGCCACCGGCCAGGGTGTTGATAAAACCGGCGATCACGCCGGAACCCAGCAAGGCCGCCACCAGCCAGGGGTCGCTCAGGTATTCCACGTCAGATCCCCATTACCCGTCAGAAAGGGAAAGCATTATGACCTGTTCAACGGGGGAATAAAGTCGCGGTGCCGACCGGGTCAGTCCAGGTCCTCTTCGCCGGCCAGATTCAGAGCATTGAAGCTCTGCTCCGCATCGAACCCCCGGGATTGCAGAAAGCGCAGTTGGCGGGCCTTGTCCTTACGGTCCACTGGCGGCTGGCGAAAGCGCCGGGCATGGGTCTCGCGGGCCAGTGCGAACCAGTCACACTGCGCCTCTTCCAGGGCTTCCTTGATGAGGGCTTCAGGGAGCCCCCGCTGCTGAAGTTCGGAACGGATGCGCAACGGGCCCTGCCCACGCTCAATCCGCGAACGCACAAAAAAACCGGCGAAGCGCCGGTCATTCAGAAAGTCATGTTCCTGGCACCAGTCCAGCGCCGTGTCCAGCGTTTCGCTGTCGCCGAACTTGCGCGCCATCTTGACGCGCAACTCCGCGCGGCCGTGGTCCCGGCGCGCCAGCATTTTCACCGCGTACTGGCGTAACTCCGCGGGGTCGGCGGGGCCGTCTTCAGGGCCCCGCTGTCGCCAGCGCCGTTCAGTCATCCTTGCCGTCTTGCTGCCCGTCGCTCTCAGCGACCGCTGCTTCTTCCTGCGCAGGCGACACCACGTTGAGCAGGCGGGCCCGAATTTCCTTCTCAATGGCCTGGGCCACGTCCGGATGCTCGGACAGGTATTCACAGGCGTTCTGCTTGCCCTGGCCGATCTTGTCGCCCTGGTAGGCGTACCAGGCGCCGGACTTGTCCACCAGGCCCTGCTGAACGCCCAGATCCAGCACTTCACCGAGCTGGTTGATACCCTGACCGTAGAGAATCTGGAATTCCGCCTGTTTGAACGGCGGCGCCACCTTGTTCTTAACCACCTTCACCCGGGTTTCGTTACCGGTGACTTCGTCGCCCTGCTTCACCGCGCCGATACGACGGATGTCCAGGCGCACCGAGGAGTAGAACTTGAGGGCGTTACCGCCGGTGGTGGTTTCCGGGTTACCGAACATCACACCGATCTTCATGCGGATCTGGTTGACGAACATCACCAGGCAATTGGCGTTCTTCACGTTACCGGTGATCTTGCGCAGCGCCTGACTCATCAGGCGAGCCTGCAGGCCGACGTGGGCGTCGCCCATTTCGCCTTCGATTTCCGCCTTCGGCACCAGCGCCGCCACGGAATCCACGATCACCACGTTGACGGCCCCGGAACGCACCAGCATGTCGGTGATTTCCAGGGCCTGCTCACCGGTATCCGGCTGGGAAACGAGCAGGTCGTCCACGTTAACGCCGAGTTTTTCAGCGTAGTCCGGGTCCAGAGCGTGCTCCGCGTCAACGAACGCACAGGTGGCGCCCTGCTTCTGCGCCTGGGCGATCACACTCAAGGTGAGCGTGGTTTTACCAGAGGACTCCGGGCCATAGATCTCGACGATCCGGCCTTTCGGCAGGCCGCCGATGCCCAGGGCGATATCCAGCCCCAGGGAACCGGTGGAAATGGCGGGGATACGCTCGCGCTTCTGGTCGCCCATGCGCATCACCGAACCTTTACCGAACTGGCGCTCGATTTGAGACAGCGCCGCCGACAGTGCTTTACTCTTGTCGCTCATTTGTGAACCCCTCTCCGATTCCATCCATTGGCACAGAAACTGACCCGATGGCCAGCACTGTCTTTCTGGACAGCATTATGGGCAGTGTTTGTTCAGGGTGCAACCCCTGCTCAGTGCCTGACGTTGGGGCCATGATACACGTCCCGCCGGCGTAACAAATAAGTCCTCCAGGGACCGCGCCCCGCGGCAGCCAGTCTCCTCCTTAAAGTTGTAATGATATTCATTCTCACCTATAGTCCGAAGCATTCTGCGTTTCACCGTTCGGGGGCGGACCATGTCCGGGGGAAGACCACAGTCACTGTCCGTAAATACGCTTTACGCCGAATATCACGGCTGGCTGCACGGCGTGCTGCGGCGACGTCTGGGTAACACCGACGACGCGGCGGATTTAGCCCATGACGCCTTCGTGCGCCTCCTTACCACCCCTCGCCCGCTTGACCACCACGGCGCCCGGGCTTACTTGAGCCGCATGGCGCGGGGTCTGTGCGTGGACCTCTGGCGCCGTCGAGAGGTGGAGCGCGCCTGGCTGGAAACTCTGGCCAACCGCCCCCACGACGCCGCCCCCTCCGCGGAGCGGCAAACCGCCGCGCTGCAAGCGCTGGTAGCCGTGGACGCCATGTTGAAACGTTTGCCGGCCCCGGTGGCCGAGGCGTTTATTCAAGCCATGGTGCACGGCAAGACCGCCAAGGAGATCGCCACCCACCTCGGGGTTTCCGATCGCACCGTGCGCCATTATCTGTCCCGCGCCATGCTCGCCTGCCTGCGTCTGCAGTCCCGGCTGGGCCTGGATGATCCCGCATGAACCCGACGCCAAGCCATCAGGTGCTGGCCGATGCCGCCGAGTGGTTCGCGTTGTTGCGCTCCGGGGAGGCGTCAAAGGCCGACGTCCGCCGTTGGCAGCGCTGGCTGGAAGTCAGCCCGGAGCACCACCGCGGCTGGCAAATGGTGGAGCGCGTGGAACAGCAGTTCCACGCCGCCCGCGGCGACGATCCCGACCATGCCCAGGCGACGCTGGCCCGCACCCGCCAAAGGCGCCTCGACCGGCGGGGCATGATCAAAGGCATGGCACTGTTGCTGGGCGCGGGTGGCCTTGGCTGGGCGGGCTGGCGTACCACCCCACTGCCCAAGGTGGTGGCCGCCTGGGGGGCGAACCATCGCACCGGCACCGGTGAAATCCGTGAGCTCGCCCTGCCCGACGGTAGCCGACTCTGGCTGAATACCAACACCGCTATTAATACCGCCTTCGACGCGGATAGCCGGCGCATCGATCTGATCACCGGTGAAATTCTGCTGACCACCGCCCCGGATGAGCGGCCTCTTACCGTCTCCACCGCGCATGGCCAGGCGCGCCCGCTGGGCACCCGCTTCACCGTCCGAAGCGACGACGACACCACCCTGGTGGCGGTCTATCAGGGCAAAGTGGCCGTGACCAATGGCCACGAGAGCAGGCGAATCGTGCCGGCCGGACAACAAACCCGGTTTTCGGGCACCGCCATCGAGCCACTGGATACCGCCGACCCCGCGCGGGAAGCCTGGCACCGGGGGGTGCTGGTCGCCGACGACATTCGCCTGGCCGATCTCATCGCCGAACTCAGCCGCTACCAGCACGGTTATATCAATGTGGCGCCGGAAGTGGCCGGCCTGCGCGTGTTCGGGGGGTACGCTCTGACGCGGCCAGCGCACACCCTTTCCCTGCTGGAAAAAGTACTGCCTATCCAGGTGTCCCGGCCCCTGCCGTGGTGGACTGAAATCCGGCCCGCCGGGGGCCAGGTTGAGAAAAAGGAAAAATAATTTTCCGCTTTCCGCGCCGCTGTTCGATCTCCTAGTAAACAACGCCAACAGGAGACACCGTGTTCTATACAAGCAACCGCCTGCGCGCGCTGGCCGTGGGCCTCGTCTTGGGCCTGACGCCGCTGCCGTTCCTGAGCAGCAACGCCCTGGCCGCCCCGACCGAAGCCGCCCCACAGCAGTACGACATCGCCGCCGGACCGCTCAATACCGTGCTGACCCGCTTCGCCCACATTTCCGGCAGCCTGATCGCTGGCAACCTGCAGCTGGCGGCGGATAAACAGAGCCCGGGGGTTAGCGGCAGCTTCACCCCGGACCAGGCCCTGGCCCGGATCCTGGCGGGCACCGGGCTGGTGGCGGATCGGGAACCTGACGGCGCCTATGTGCTGCGGGACGCCGAGGCCGCAGGCCCGAGCAAACTGTCGCCGGTGTCGGTCACCGCGCCCACTCAATACCGCATGCAGAACAGCCTGAGCTATGACCGGGCCAACATCGACGCCCTGCAACCGCAGGACATGAAAGACCTGTTCAAGAAAGAATCCTCGGTGGCCGTGGGCGGCTCCATCCCGGTTAACCAGAAGGTCTATGTGCGCGGCGTGGAAGAAACCGCGATGTTGGTGACCGTGGACGGCGCACGCCAGAACAACAAAGTGTTCCACCACAACGCCACCAATCTGATCGACCCTTCCTTACTGAAAGCCACCCGCGCTTCCGCCGGCGTGGCCGCCGCCGATGACGGTCCCGGCGCCCTAGGGGGCAGCCTGGCCTACGAGACTGTGGATGTCGGCGACTTGCTCGCCCCTGGCGACCCCGTGGGCGGCTTCCTGGACGGACGCTACGCCACCAACGGCGACACCGTGACCACCGCCGGCTCCGTGTTCGGCCGCGCCAACGGCTTTGAGGCGCTGGGCTATGTGAAGCACACCGACGGCAACGACTACGAAGACGGCAACGGCGACACCGCCCGGTTCACCGCGCCGGCGCTGATCAGTGGTCTGGCGAAGCTGGCCTACCAGGGTGACGGCCCCAGCCGCTTCGAACTGAGCCACGAAACCGTCAACGACGAGGCCGCCCGCCCCTACCGCGCCAACTTCGCCGGTCTCGATGGCGGCCGTCCGGTACCCGACTCGCGAATCTATGACCTGACCCGGAACAACACCGTCTTCAACTACAGCCGGGACACCGGCGAGGGCTATTGGAACCCGGAGGTAACGCTGGCCCACAACGAAACCGAACTGGAAACCCGGGAAGTCCCGTTGAGCGCGCCGGACACCACCACCGTCTACACCGGCATCACCGAAAGCCTCTCAGCGACACTGAAAAACGTCTTCCATACCCGGCTGGCGAACGTCTCCACCGGGGTCGATTATTACGATGACAGTGCCATCTTCCGTTTCGAAGGTGACCCGGACCTGGAAGAAAACGCCCAAAACACCGGCGCTTTCCTGCAGGTGCGTCAACCGATCGGGCACAAGCTGGATCTCTCCTACGGCGTGCGCTACGACCAGCAGGACTTCACCGGCACCGACGACTCGGAACACGATGATTCCGGCGTCAGCAGCAACGTCTTCGCGGAGTTCTTCGTCAACGATCACCTTTCCCTGAACGCCGGTTACGCGGACGTCTGGGGCGGCACCGCACTGGCCGAGAACTTCATTCTCAACGGCGCCTGGGACTACGGCGATCAGAAGCCGGTGGAGGCCTACAACCACACCTTTGGCGGCAAGGCCAACTGGAACGGTTTCTTTGCCGAGGCCAACCGTTTCGAGACACGCATCAGCAATGGCCGGGTGCCGTCCTTCAGCGTCGGCCCCAACGAGGTGGCCGACTTCGATATCGAAGGTTACGACCTGTCTCTTGGCTACACCGGCCAGCGCGGCGAAGTGTCAGTGAAATACGCCAACATCGAATCGGAAAAAGACGGCGAGCCGGCCACCTCCTTCGATGGCAACTATTTCACCGTGCCGCTGGGTGAAATCGTGACCGTCAGCGGCGCTTTAACTTTCCCCGCCCTGCCCCTGGAGCTGGGCATGAGCGCCGAAATCACTCTGGACAACGACGCCCTGGAAGACGTCGGCAACGAGCAGGAGGGTTATACCGTGGTGGACGTCTACGCGGAGTATCAAGCGACGCGCAATCTGTCGCTGCGCCTTTCCGTGGATAATGTCGGCGACGAGGATTACACCGACCGCGCCAGCTACGGCCAGGAGTTCGCCACCGTGGACACCCTGCTGGAACCGGGCCGGTCCTTCGCGCTGAGCGCCCGCTACGGGTTTTAAGCGCGTAGCCGTTCGATCAGCCCCTCGATGGCCGCCAGCATGCTGCGGTTACGCACCTCATCGCGGTCGCCGGGGAACAGAAAGTGTTGCGCCTCGGCGACGCCCTCGCCGAGGCCCCAGCCGATCCACACCGTGCCCACCGGTTTATCCGGCGTGCCGCCGTCCGGCCCGGCCACGCCACTCACCGAGACGCTGACGTCACCATTGGAATGATCCAGCGCGCCCCGGGCCATCGCCAACACCACCTCTTCGCTGACCGCGCCATGGGTTTCCAGGATGGCACGCGGCACCCCCAGCATGTCTTCCTTGGACAGATTGGAATAGGTCACGAAGCCGCGCTCGAACCAACTCGAGGCGCCCGGTTCGTCGGTGAGCAAACGGGCGATGCCGCCGCCGGTGCAGGACTCCGCCGTGACCACGGAGAACCGCCGCTGTTGTAAAAGCCGACCCAATTCCCGGGCCTGATCCGCCAGACCTTGCATGCTCTCCACCTCCAATGCCATTGCCAGAACCCCATGATGAACAACACCGGGGCTGCTTCCCAGCACCCAGGGTATAAGCACCGCCCCACCCCGGCCCGCTCATGCTACCCTTTCCCGCCTCAACCCGCGCAAAAGCAACCAACCCCATGACCGCCACCTCCACCGCCACACGCCGCTGGCTCGAACGGCTCAACGGCTCCAAGCACATGCTCTGGCTGCTCGCCACCCTCTCGTTCCTGGAAACCATCATCCTGCCGATACCCATTGAACTGGTGTTGATTCCGCTGATGGCCCTCAACCGCCACCGCATCTGGCGCATCGCTACGGTCACCACCGCCGGCTGCCTGGCCGCCTCGCTGCTCGGCTACGGCGTCGGCATGGTGCTTTACCAATCCGTCGGCACCTGGTTCATCGACACCATGGGCATGCAGAACGCCTACCAGGCCTACCAGGGCTTCTTCGACCAGTACGGCTTCATCGCCATTCTCACCTTGGGCATCCTGCCGATCCCGTTCCAGGTGGCGATGATCACCGCCGGCCTGTCCGGCTACCCCATCGCCCTGTTCGTGCTGGCCGCGCTGATCGCACGCGGCATCCGCTACTACGGTCTGGCCTGGTTGGTGCTGCGGTTCGGGCCCCGAGTGGAGCGGCTGTGGCGGCGGCATGCTCTGGTGACCAGCCTGGTGGCCGGGCTGGTGGTGCTGGGCGTGGCGCTGGGGATGCAGTGGCTGGCCGGGATCGTGATCTAGACCGCCCGGGGCCTCGGCCAATAGAGCCCCAGCCAAGGGTTTGCTATTCTGCCCCGCTTACGTCCCGTTACCCGCCGGGGCGCCACCACTCTTCAGAAAACAGGCGATACCGCGCTTATGGCAATGGACGACCTCTCCGGGCATACGCCCATGATGCGCCAATACCTTGGCCTGAAGGCCGATCATCCGGACCAGTTGCTGTTCTACCGGATGGGGGATTTCTACGAGCTGTTTTTCGGCGACGCGCAGAAGGCGTCGCGGCTGCTGGATATCACTCTGACGCAGCGCGGCCAGAGCAACGGCAAGCCGATTCCCATGGCGGGGATTCCCTACCACGCGGCCGAAGGGTATCTGGCGCGGCTGGTGAAGCTGGGCGAGTCGGTGGTGATCTGCGAGCAGATCGGCGACCCGGCGCTGGCCAAGGGACCGGTGGAGCGCAAGGTGGTGCGCATCGTGACGCCGGGCACGGTGAGCGACGAGGCGTTGCTGGAGGAGCGCCGCGACACGTTGCTGTGCGCGCTCTATGAAGACGGGCCGCGCATTGGCGCGGCCAGCCTGGACGTGGCCGCCGGGCGTTTCGTGGTGACGCAGGTGGACGGCCATGAGCAACTGCAGGCGCTGCTGGAGCGTTGGCAGCCGGCGGAGCTGTTGATCAGCGAGGACCACGGTCTGCCCGGGCCGCTGAGCCAGCGGCCCGGGTGCCGTAAGCGGCCGCCCTGGGATTTCGACGCGGACGGCGCGCGCCGGCAGCTTTGTCAGCAGTTCCAGGTGCAGGATCTGTCCGGCTTCGGACAACCAACGCCGGCGTCGGTGGCGGCGGCCGGCGCGCTGTTGCAGTACGCGCGGGAAACCCAGCGCAGCGATCTGCCCCACGTCACCGGGCTGACCCTGGAGGCGTTCGACGACGGCGTCGCCATGGACGCCGCCACGCGCCGCAATCTGGAGCTCACCGAAACGCTCACCGGCCAGGAGGAGCCGTCCCTGGCCTGGGTGCTGGACAGCACCGAGACAGCGATGGGCTCGCGGTTGCTCAAGCGCTGGGTACACCGGCCGCTGCGCGACCGCTCGGTGCTCGGTGAGCGCCAGGACCGCATCGCCGCCCTGCGCGACGGCTGGCGCTTCGAGACCGCCCGCCAGGTGCTGGACCGGATCGGCGATATGGAACGGATTCTGGGCCGGGTGGCGTTGCGCTCCGCCCGGCCCCGCGACCTGACCCGGCTGCATATCAGCCTGTCCGCGCTGCCGGAGCTGCACGCCGCCTTGCCCGACGACGCGGTGTTCCAGGGGCTGCACGACCGGCTCAGTGATTTCCCGGATAAAGTGGCATTGCTAGCGCGGGCGGTGATCGAGAACCCGCCCATGCTGATCCGCGACGGCGGCGTGATCGCGCCGGGCTACAGCGAAGAACTGGACGAGCTGCGTTCGATCAGCGAGAACGCCGGCGCGGTGCTGGTCGACATCGAGACCCGCGAGCGCGAGCGTACCGGCTTTTCCACGCTGCGGGTCAAGTACAACCGGGTGCACGGCTACTATATTGAGCTGTCCCGCCGCGAGGCGGACCAGGCGCCGGTGGATTACCAGCGCCGCCAGACGCTCAAGAACGCCGAGCGCTTCATCACTCCGGAGCTGAAGGAATTCGAGGACAAGGCGCTGTCCGCGTCCAGCAAGGCGCTGAACCTGGAGAAGCGGCTTTACGAAGCGCTGATCGAAGAACTGGCCGCCGATCTCGGCCCGCTGCAGGCGAGCGCCGCGGCGGTGGCCGAGCTGGATGTGCTGGGCTGCCTGGCGGAGCGGGCGGAAACCCTCAACTGGGTGCGCCCGCGCCTGGTGGACGAGCCCGGCATCGAAATCGTCGACGGCCGCCACCCGGTGGTGGAACAGGTGATGGACGACGCCTTCGTGCCCAACAGCCTGCAGTTGGACGACCAGCGCCGCATGGTGATTATTACCGGCCCGAACATGGGCGGTAAGTCCACCTATATGCGCCAGACCGCGCTGATCGCTCTGCTCGCCCATATCGGCAGCGCGGTGCCCGCCGCCAGCGCCCGCATCGGCAAAATCGACCGTATCTTTACCCGCATCGGCTCGTCCGACGATCTGGCCGGCGGCCGCTCCACCTTTATGGTGGAAATGTCGGAGACCGCCAACATTCTCAACAACGCCACCCCGGAAAGCCTGGTGTTGATGGATGAGATCGGCCGCGGCACCAGCACCTTCGACGGCCTCAGCCTGGCGTGGGCGGCGGCGGAACACCTGGCCCGCAACCTGCGCGCCTATACCCTGTTCGCCACCCATTACTTCGAGCTGACCCAGTTGCCGGAGCATCTGCCCGGCGTCTACAACGCTCACCTTACCGCCAGCGAGCACAACAACCGCATCGTCTTCCTGCACCGCGTTCAGGAAGGGCCGGCCAGCCGCAGTTACGGCCTGCAGGTAGCGCAGTTGGCCGGGGTGCCCGCCGGCGTGATCCGCCAGGCGGCGGACAAGCTGGCGGAGCTGGAAAACGGCGAGCGGCCGGTGCCGGCCCATACCGAGGCGCCCACCCAGGCGGACATGTTCGGTGCGATCAGCGAGGTGGAAAAAGCGCTGCGCGATCTGGCCCCGGACGATCTGACGCCGCGCCAGGCCCTGGAGGCGCTCTACCGCCTGAAACGGTTAAGCGACGACTGAGCAGCGCGGACGTTGACCACTTCGGTCAATCGCGGTGGCCACGGCGCTTGCCAGCCCGGCACAGTCGGGTAGACTAGCGCGGCCCCGAGGGAGGGTCACGCGCCGAGCGGCTGGCGCCCCTGGCGATATACCCCAAGCGG
>JBFJUC010000053.1:0-12227 GCA_041624875.1 Alcanivorax sp. | reverse complement strand
GGCCCATTGAAAATTGAAGCCGCCGAGTTCGCCGGTTACGTCCAAGGCTTCACCAATAAAGTACAAGCCGGGCACGCTTTTCACTTCAAAGGTCTTGGAAGAAACGCTATCCGTATCGACGCCGCCCAGGGTGACCTCGGCGGTGCGGTAGCCTTCGGTGCCGGAGGGTTTGAAACGCCAGCCTTTGAGCACGGCGGCGATCTCCGCCAGCGCCTCGTTGCTGTAATGCTGCAACGGCCCGGACCAATTGAAGTGGGCCGCCAGGGCAGCGGCCAGTCGCTGAGAAAAAAACGCCCGCAGCCATTTCTCCACACCGTTGCCGGGCTGTTCCTGGCGGGCCTGACGCAACGCCGCCAGCGGGTCCGCCACGGCCGGCAGCCAATCCACGGTCACGGCGTCGCCCGGTGCCCAGAAGCTGGACACCTGCAGCATGGCCGGGCCGGATAGCCCCCGGTGGGTGATCAACATCGGTTCCGCGAAGGCGCGGCCACCGGCTTCCGCGCGCACATCCGCACTCACACCACTGAGCGCCGCCAACCAGGCCTTGTCCGAAGGCTGCAGGGTAAACGGCACCAGTCCGGCCCGGGTGGGCAGCACCTTCAGGCCGAACCGCTCCGCCACCCGGTAGGCGAAGGGGCTGGCGCCCAGGGTGGGAATCGACAACCCGCCGGCGGCGATCACCAGGCTCTGGCAGCGGATCTCGCCGTCACCGGTACGCAGGCGGAAGCCGGCTTCGTCCATGTCCGGCGCCGCGCTGCCGTCGCCCTCGCCGTCGCCCTCGCCCTCGCCCACCGGCCGGTCATTGATGTGCGTCACCGAGGTGTTCAAACGCACCTCGGCGCCGGCCCATTCGCATTCGGTGAGCAGCACCTGAAGAATCGCCTTGCTGGAGCTGTCGCAGAACAGCTGGCCAGGCGCCTTTTCCACATGGCCGACACCATGGCGCTCCACCAGTTCTACAAAGTGCCAGGGGCTGTAGCGGTGCAGCGCGGACTTGCAGAAATGCGGGTTGGCGGACACGAAATGGTCCGGCGTGGTGTTCAGGTTGGTGAAATTGCAGCGCCCGCCACCGGACATGAGGATTTTCTTGCCGGCCTTGTTGGCGTGGTCCAGCACCAGCACCGAGCGGCCACGATAGCCGGCGCTGGCGGCGCACATCAAACCCGCGGCGCCGGCGCCGATCACAACCACGTCGTACTGCTGCATGCTGTCTCCTTGGGAGGACCGTGTCGCACAGACCGTGTCGCACAGACCGTGTCGCACAGACCGTGTCGGATTACGCCTTCGTCTAATCCGACCTACAGGCTATTGGCCGGCTTTGGCGAGGGTGGTGAGGGCCGTGCGGACATCGGCCATGCCGGTGTGCAGCACCGCTTCGATTTCCGCCATGGTGATCTCGCGGTCGGCTTTGCCGGCCGCCGGGTTCACCACCAGGGAGAGCATCGCGTAGGGGATGTCCAGCTCGCGGGCGAGCACCGCTTCCGGCATGCCGGTCATGCCAACAATGTCGCCGCCGTCGCGCTCCAGGCGCAGGATCTCGGCGGCGGTTTCCAGGCGCGGGCCCTGGGTAGCGGCGTAGCAACCGCCGTCCACCCATTGCAGCCCGGCGCTCTCCAGGGCACCGCGCAACCGGCGGCGCAACACCGCGTCGAAGGGCCAGCTGAAATCCACGTGCACCAGCGGATCATTCGGGTCGTCGAACAGGGTGCTGTCACGGCCCCAGGTGTAGTCGATGATCTGATCGGGGACCACCAGTGCGCCGGCCGGCGCGGTGATGCCGCCCACCGCGTTGACCGCCACGATGGCGGTGGCGCCGGCGTCCTGGAGGGCCTGCATGTTGGCCCGGTAGTTGACCTGGTGCGGCAGCCACACATGGGGATCGCCGTGGCGGGCCAGGAACAGCACCGGCACACCGTTGAGCTCGCCTTCCGCCACTGGCGCCGAGGGCTTGCCGTAGCGGGTCTCGATGTCGTGCCGGTGACGGATCACCAGATCGTCCATGCGGGTAAGACCGGTGCCGCCGATGAATGCCAGCATGTTAAACGCCTTCCACCGCGAAAATGCCCGGCGCATTGCGCCAGTACCCTTTGTAGTCCATGCCCATGCCGAACAAGTACAGGTCTTCCGCTTCCAGAGCGGTGTAGTCGGCTTTCAGACCGGGCCGCGCCTTGCGGTCGTGGACCTTGTCCACCAGCACGCAGGTTTTCACGCTGGCGGCGCCCTGGGCCTTGCAGGCGTCGATAATCGACAGCAGCGTGGACCCCACATCCAGGATGTCGTCCAGAATCACCACGTCGCGGCCATCCAGGTTGGCGGTGGGGGTGACGATCCACTGCACGTCGCCGCCACTGGTCTCGCCCAGATAGCGGCTGGCGTGCAGGTAATCGACTTCCAGCGGAATATCCAGGCGGGTGAGCAACTGGCCGGCGAACACGATGCCGCCGTTCATGATGGTGACGAACACCGGAAAGCGCCCGGAGTAGTCCTCGGCCAGCTTGATCGCCACCTTGGCCACCGCCTCTTCCACCTGATCGCGGGAATACAGTTCGCGGGCTTCGCGGCGCACGCGCATCAACTCTTGTTTCAGTTCAGTGGCCATCTCAGTCGCCATCGGCGTCCTCCTCGGATTGGTCCTGGTCGCCTTTCCAGGTTTGGTCAGGGTCGCGGCGATTGCGGCCACGGCGGCGCGAGCGGCGTTGTGCGGCACGCCCTTGCGCGGCTTCGTCCTCGTCGTCCTCGAATTCGTCGTCCGCTTCGTCGTTGGCCGCCATGTAGAGCGTCCGGCTGGGGAAGGCGAACTCGGCGCCGTGCTCATGGACCAGCGCCATGATGCGCATCAGCACGTCCTGTTTGATCTCATGGTAGGTGACCCAGTCCGTGGTCTTGGTGAAGGTGTAGATAAAGAATTCGATGTAGGACGCGCCATAGCTGTCGAAGTTGACGATCAGCGTGCGGTGCTCGGTTTCCAGATCTTTGTGCTTCTTCGCCATCTCGCGCACCGCGTCGACAATGGCGGGCATTTTCTCCCAATCCTCGAAGCGAATGCCCACCTTCTCATTGATGCGGCGGTTGAGCATGCGCGACGGGTTTTCCAGGATCACCGTGGTGAACATGGCGTTGGGCACGTACAGCGGACGCTGGTCGAAGGTGCGGATGCGCGTCAGGCGCCAGCCGATATGTTCCACCGTGCCTTCGATGCTGCGGTCCGGCGAACGCACCCACTCGCCGACCTTGAACGGCTTGTCCATGTACACCATGGCGCCGCCGAAGAAGTTGGCGAGCAGATCCTTAGCGGCGAACGCCACCGCCATGCCACCCAGGCCACCGAACGCCAGTACCCCGGAGATGCTGTAACCGAGCGTTTGCAGAAGGATCAGAAAGGCGGTGATCAACACCGAAATGCGCAGCAGCTTGCCCACCGCCGAGGCGGTGGTCTGATCCATCGGGTTGCGCATGCGTTCCGGGTCGACCAGGTTTTTTTCCACGTTGCCGACGAGTTTGGTCAGAAACAACGCGACGATGAGAATGAACGCCACGCGGCGGACGTCGCCGACGTAGTCGAACACCGCCGCCTCGGACACCGCCTGCATCATCTCGGCGGCCACCGACAGACCCACCACCCACAGCAGCAGGCGAATCGGAATGCGCAGGGAATCGAGCAGGGCGTCGTCCCACAGGTTGTGGGTTTCGCGGCTGAAATGATCAATGATGTCGATCGTCCGCATGAGAATGAAGTTCACGGTCACCGTACACAGCACCACCGCGAACACCTGAGTGACCCACACCGCCGGCTCAGTATCCGGCCCGGGCCACACCAGAAGTTGTCGCCAATCAGTCAGGGCTTCCCAATTCATTACAGATCCTTATTGAGCAGGTCCGCCACGTCGCCGGCCTGCCGGCGGCGGCTCAGATGCATGGGGGCCCGGGGCTTGCCGCGCAGGGCGGCGGCGCCGACCCGGTGCTCGAAGCGCCGGCCTTCCAGCCATTGCGCCACCGTCACCGCGCCAGCCCGGTCGTTGCACACCAGCACCATGTCGCAGCCGGCTCCCAGCGCCGCCTGGGCGCGTTGTGCAAAGTCTCCGGCACCGGCAGCGCCGGCCATGCCCAGATCATCGGAGAAGATCACCCCGCGGTAGCCGCAATCACCGCGCAGCACCTTGCCCAACCAGTGGCGGGAGAAACCAGCGGGCTCGGCGTCCACCGCCTGGTAGCGGACATGGGCGGGCATGATGCCGTCCAGACGCGGCGCCAGCGCTTTGAACGGCACCAGATCGTCCTGCAGTTGTTCCCAGGAGCGAGGGTCCTCGGGCAGCTCCAGATGGGAGTCCGCCGCCACATGGCCGTGGCCGGGAAAATGCTTGCCGGTGGCGGCCATGCCGGCGCGGGCCATGCCATCAATGAAGGCGCCGGCCAGATCGGTGACCGCCCAGGGGTCGGCGTTGAAGCTGCGATCACCGATCACGCTGCTGGTGCCGAAATCCAAATCCAGCACCGGCGCGAAACTGATGTCGATATCGAAGCCGCGCAGCTCGTCCGCCATCAGCTCGCCAAGCAGGTCGGCGGCGTGACGGGCGGCCTGGGGATCACGGCCATGGTAACGGCCCAGCGCCGCCATCGGCGGCAGGCGGGTGAACTCTGTGTGGAAGCGCTGCACCCTGCCCCCTTCCTGATCCACGGCGATCAGCAAGTCCGGGCGCGCCAACCGCACCTGATGAATCAGCTCGTAAAGCTGGTCCGGTTCCTGATAGTTCCGGCTAAACAAAATCAGGCCGCCCACCGCCGGGTGACGCAGCAGGTCCTGCTCTTCCGGCGTGACGCCGGGGCCTTCCAGGTCCAGCATCAGCAGCGGCTGGGTATCGGTTTGGTTCGACATAAGCGGGGCAAATTACTCGACGATGGTCACCGGCGTGGCCACCGGTGACCGTTCAAAAAGAGTGATCACATCCGTGTTGCGCATGCGGATGCAGCCATGCGAAGCCGGCACGCCCATGGGCTGGTCGTCCGGCGTGCCGTGAATATAAATAAAGCGGCGGAAACTATCCACGTCGCCGCCCTGATTGACACCCGGTTGCAGACCGCCGAGCCACAGAATGCGGCTGAGAATCCAGTCCCGCTCCGGCGTGCCACGCGCCCGCTCCGGGTCGTACAGCTCCCCGTGGAAGCGGCGACCCGCGAACACCGCGCCCGCCGGCAGGCCGGCGCCAAAACGGGCCCGCACCAGATGCCGGCCACGCGGCGTGGCACCGCTGCCGTGGCGCTCGCCGGCACCCACGGCGGCGGTGGACACCGGAAACCGCAGCGTCTCTCCGGGGCTTTCCAGGGTCAAAGTCTGATCGCTGAGCGACACGTGAATAGGCATAGGTTCAGTTGACAATGGACAGTTGATAGTTAACAGCGAAAATCAAAACACGGCCCCATATTTTGGGTTTTAACTGTCCACTATCAACTGTCCACTGTCCACTATCCCTGGATGCCGCCGACCACGAACGGCAGCAGCTGCTGGGTGATGTGGGCGGCGGTGACGCTCTGGTTGAAGTCTTTCTTGCTGATCGCTTGCAGCGACTCCATTCCGGACAGGGTGAAGATCACCGCACCCAGGCTGAAGTGCACCCGCCAGAACAGTTCCATCGGCGGCACATCCGGCACCGCCCGGCGCAGCAGCGCCAGGAAACGGCGGAACACCGGGCCATAATGGTCACGCAGCCAGGCGCGCAGATGATCCTGGGGCTGGCTGTAAGCCTGCCCGGAAAGACGGAAAAAGATCATCGCCCGGCGCGGCTCGTCGCCGTGGGAGCCCAGCGCCAGCCGGGACGCCATGGTGAACAGCTTTTCCAGGGGCACGTCGCCGCCGTTGCGGGTTTCTCCTTCCAGCTCTTCGAGCTTGGCATCCAGGGCTTGGCAGAACGGCGTCAGATAACGCTCGAACACCGCCTGAATCAGCGCTTCCTTGGAACCGAAGTGATAATTGACCGCCGCCAGATTGACCCCGGCCCGGCTGGTGATGGCGCGCAGGCTGGTCTCGGCGAAACCCTTCTGAGCGAACAGAACTTCCGCCGCATCGAGAATGCGCTGCACGGTATCGGATTGGGACATGCCGGCCTCACGCCTGGAAACAGACGTTTTAAACTAGCGTTTGAGCCAGACCAGGTCAATTACGCTTCTTCAACCGTCGGCTCCACCGCTGCTTCGCATACCGGCGCAGATTGGACACATTATCGGTCTCGTCCATGATCTCGTGACCGAGCAGCGTTTCGATAATGTCTTCCATGGTGATCAGGCCCACCCAGGTGCCGAGATCGTCATAAACCATGCCCAGGTGCTGACGCTCGCGCAGCATTTCGCCGAACACGAATTCAATGTTCATGGTGGCGCGGAATGGCGCCATGCCCCGGGCCAGCTCACTGACCTTGCGGTCGCCCTCCACTTCCAGCAGGTCGCTCTTGTGCACGTAGCCGAGCGCTTCGTCGTGGTCGTTGATCACCGGGAAACGGGAGAACGGCGACCCGGCCAGGCGCTGGCGCACGTCGTCCACGCTTTCGTCCGGACGCAGTGAGCGCACCACGGTGCGCGGGGTCATCACCTTCTCGACTTTGATTTCATGCAGGTTGAGCACATTGGTGATCACCCGCTGCTCGTCTTCGTCCAGGGCCTGCTGGTCGCGGCCGATGGCCGCCATCGCTTTGAGCTCGGCGCGGATGTCGGTGTCCGGCTCGCCGGCGCCGATCTGCCGGGTGACGATCTTGGACAGCCACACGAACGGCTTGAGCACCAGGATCATCACGTTCAGCACCGGCGGCAACATAGGCGCCAGGCTGCGCCAGAATTTGGCACCGATGGTCTTGGGAATAATCTCGGAGAGAATCAGGATGGCCAGCGTCATCACCGCCGACGCCGCGCCCAGGTAGGCTTCGCCGAAAATCACCGCCACCTGGGCACCGACCCCGGTGGCGCCGGCGGTGTGGGCGATGGTGTTGAGGGTAAGGATGGCGGCCAGCGGGTCGTCGATGTCGTCCTTGAGCTTGCGCAGCTTCTCGAACAACTTGGGCCGCTCGCCCTTGAGCCCGGCAATATAGCTGGGCGTGATCGACAGCAGGGCCGCTTCCAGGATCGAGCACAAAAACGAAAACCCGATGGCGATCAGGGCGAAGACAATCAGCAGCAACATCACCACTCTTCCATATAGGCGCCGCAATGCTCGATCAGTGCCTCGACCCGGCGCGCGGCCTGTTCGAGGCGCTCGAGATCGCCGTGGGCGAGCGGCGCATAGGGGTCCTCGGCGCGCATCGCCAAGTCATTCCCCTCGCCCGGTGGCGTGGGCCGGCGGGCGAGTCCGGCGGCGCCCACCGCGGCGCGGATTTCCTGGTCGAGCCAGACCACCAGATCGGCGCGGTCCGCCCGCGCCGTCGCCAACACCTGTATTTCCTGGGCGCGCACCTCGGCGCGCTGGAACGCCTGCTCCAGCGCCGCCAGGCTGATCAGATCCTCGTAGCCGGGCACCTGATAGTTCCTGGCCGCCTGCCGGGCCAGCCCCACCAGCACCGAATACAAATGGAATACCACCGCGCCGCGCAGCGCCAGACGCTGGCCCACCGCGGCGCTCTCATCGCTGTACAACTGCTTGAGGAGACTGCGCGCGAAGAACAGCCGCTCGCGCAGGCCGCTCACTTCGCTTTCTCGAACCATTCGGGACATGATCAATCGCTCTCTGGAAAACCGCCGGCCGGCGGTTGCCGGCCTTTCGCTTGCGAGCAAGCTCCTACGACGTTATTTCTTGGCGGCCGCCTTTTTCTTGGCCGGGGCTTTTTTCTTCGCGGCCTTTTTCTTGGCGGCTTTTTTCTTGGGCGCGGTCTTTTTCTCTTCCACTTCCCATTCGCCGTCCCGGTAGAAGGCGTACCAGCCGGTGGGCTTGCCGTCTTCCTCGGTCATTACGTATTGCTCCTTGGCCTTGCGGCTGTAGCGCAATACCGCCTTGCGGCCTTTGGAGTCCTCGGCGGGGGCGTCGGCGAGATACTTGTGCTTGGGGTCCAGCTGCTTGGCCACCGATTGCACTTCTTCCACCAGCGGGGCGCGGGTCTCCCGGTTCTTGGGAAACTGGCTGGCGGCCAGGAACAGGCCCGAGGCGCCGTCGCGCAGCAGGTAGTGATCGTCCACTTTTTCACATTGCAGATGCGGCATCGGCACCGGGTCGGCGCGCGGTGGCGCCGGCTCGCCGCTCTTGAGCAGCTTGCGGGTGTTGCCGCACTCTTCGTTGGTGCATTTGAAAAACTTACCGAAACGCCCGGTGCGCAGCTGCATTTCATTGCCGCACTTCTCGCATTCCAGCACCGGGCCGTCGTAACCCTTGATGCGGAACTCGCCCTTCTCCACCACGTAACCGTCGCAGTCCGGGTTGTTACCGCAAATGTGCAGTTTGCGCTTTTCGTCGATCAGGTAGTTTTCCATCGCCGTGCCGCACTTGGGGCAACGCTTCTTGCGGCGCAACTCCTGGGTTTCCGCCTCCTCGTCATCGGCACGCACCGCCTCTTCGCCGGGCAGCAGGTTGAGGGTGGCGGTGCAGCGTTCCTTGGGCGGCAGACTGTAGCCCGAGCAACCCAGGAAGACGCCGGTGGAGCCGGTGCGGATCTGCATCGGCCGGCCGCATTTGGGGCACTCGATGTCGGTGTCGGTGGGCAGGTTGGCGCGCATGCCGCCCTTGGCCTGCTTGCCGCTGCCTTCGCCCTGGGCCGCTTCCAACTTGGCGAGAAAATCCCGGTAGAACTCGTTGAGCACGTCGCGCCAGCCGCGCTTGCCCTCCGCGACCTGATCCAGGGTCTCTTCCATCTGGGCGGTGAAGTTGTAGTCCATCAGATCCGGGAAGCTTTCCGCCAGCCGGTCGGTGACGATGTCGCCCATCTTCTCGGCGTAGAAACGGCGGTTGTCCTGACGGACATAACCCCGGTCCTGGATGGTGGAGATGATCGAGGCGTAGGTGGAGGGCCGGCCGATGCCGCGCTTCTCCAGTTCTTTCACCAGGCTGGCTTCAGTGTAGCGCGCCGGCGGCTTGGTGAAGTGCTGGTTGGCGTCCACCTGGTCGATGTCGAGCACGTCGCCTTGCTTCAGATCGGGCAGCACGGTGTCCTCGGCGCCCTTGCGCGATGCCTGGGGCTGAATGCGGGTCCAACCGTCGAATTTGACAATGCGGCCGCGCGCCTTGAGCTCGTAGCCGTTCGCCTCGGCGCCGTCCGTTGTTGCGAGAATGGTGGTGCTCAGGTACTCCGCCGGCGGCATCTGGCAGGCGATGAACTGGCGACGGATCAGCTCGTAAAGACGCTGGGCGTCACGCTCCATGTCCTTAAGGTTACTGGCGTCGCGCTTCACGTCCGAGGGGCGGATTGCCTCGTGGGCTTCCTGGGCACCGTCCCGGTTGGAGTAACGCAGCGGCTGCTCGGGCAGATACTTCTCACCCAGCTGGTCGCCGATCCAGGCGCGGCAGTCGTTGACCGCGTCCGCGCTCAGGTTGGTGGAGTCGGTACGCATGTAGGTGATGTGGCCGGCCTCGTAGAGACGCTGGGCCATCATCATGGTCTTCTTCACCCCGAAGCCCAGGCGCGTGCTGGCGGCCTGCTGCAGGGTGGAGGTAATAAAGGGCGGCGGCGCCTTGGAACGGGTCGGCCGTTCCTCGCGCTGGCTGATGGTGAGCTTGCCGGCGGCCACCAGGGCGGCGCGGTGTTTTTCCGCGTCCTCGCCGTTGTTGGGGCGGAAGTTTTCGCCCCGGTAGCGGGCCACCTGCATGCGGATGGCGTCCGCCGCGTTGGCCGCGTTATGGGTATCGGCGTGCAGTTCCCAGTATTCTTCCGGGGTGAACGCGCGGATTTCCCGCTCACGCTCGACCACCAGCTCCACCGCCACCGATTGCACCCGCCCGGCGGACAAGCCACGGGCGATCTTTTCCCACAGCAGCGGCGAAATCATGAAGCCCACCACCCGGTCCAGGAAGCGGCGCGCCTGCTGGGCTTCCACCCGGCTCATGTCGAGCTTGCCGGGCTCCTCGAAGGCGGCCTGGATCGCTTTCTTGGTGATCTCGTTGAACACCACCCGGTCGAACCGCTGGTCGTCGCCGCCGATCACTTCCCGCAGGTGCCAGGCGATTGCCTCCCCTTCGCGGTCCAAGTCAGTGGCCAGATAGATGCGGTCGGCGGTGCTGGCGAGCCGCTTTAGCTCGTCGATCACCTTTTCCTTGCCCGGCAGAATCTGATACTGCGCTTGCCAGTCGTGGTCCGGGTCCACGCCCATGCGGTTGATCAACTGCGCGCGGGATTTCTTCTTTTTATAGGCTTCGCGCTCCTCCTTGGGCAGCGAGCGGGTATAGGCCGCTTCCTTGGCCCGTTCCTTGGGAGTGCTTGTCTTGGCGCCGCCGCTTACCGGCAGGTCACGCACATGGCCGACACTGGATTTGACCACGAAATCATCGCCCAGGTAGCGATTAATGGTCTTCGCCTTGGCCGGCGATTCCACGATTACAAGGGATTTACCCATTCGTTGCTCACCCGATCATGAGAAGCTGCGTCATAAGAAACCTCTGAGGCCTGGCCGCCACGGCGGTGAAAATTCGCCGGGCAGGACACGCCTCAGAGGTCGGACCGCGGCCCTAGCGGACCCCGGCGGGCGCCTATTTAGACAGCGCCGGTATCGTCCGGTCAAGCACCGGAGTCGCCGGCGGCACCGCCCGGGGAGCCTGCAGGCCGCGCCGGTCAAGGCGTCGCGGCGGGTTTCAAGGTGGGCTGGCAGAGCCGGCGGAGAAGGCTATACTCGGCGTGAAGGTACTGAAAACAACCTCTGCCGGTTAAGGGAGAACACCATGACCTCACCCTATCGAAAGGTACTGGTGGCGATTGATTGCAGCGACGAATCCGCCGAGGTTCTGTCCCGCGCGGCGGGGGTCCAGGAAGGCACCGACGGGGAATTGCACCTGATCCATGTGATCGAACCGCTGGCGCTGGCCTACGGCGCCGACGTGCCGATGGACGTCACCGACCTGCAAAGCGGCCTGGTCAAACAGGCCCGCGACACCGCGCTGGAATACGCCGGCCGCTACCAGATTGCGGAAAACCGCATCCATGTGGAGTTGGGCTCGATCGAGAAAACCATCCTCGACAAGGCCGACGACATCGACGCCGATCTGATCGTGGTCGGCAGCCACACCCGCAGCGGCCTGGCCCTGCTGCTCGGCTCCACCGCCCGTGGCCTGGTGCCCGGCGCCCACTGCGACGTGCTGGCCGTAAAAATGGACAAGCGCAAGAAGGATTAGGTGAGTTGGGCGTTGCCGGTGGCGCTGGGTGGTTTCGTGTTCCAGCGGTAGAGCAGTCCGGCCAGCTCTCGGGCCTGTGTTTTGAGCGCGGCGAGCTCTTCGTCGCTGTCCTTGGGGCCGGTGAAAATCGGCACCTTGCGCAGCGCGGCCACCAGTTCCTCGTCCGGCGCTTGCATGCGCTGCACTTCCACCGCCCAGCGGATCTGGTGCACCAGCATATGGAAGAACGCCAGCCGGGTGGCCAGGGTATAAGGGGAATCGGGACGGTCGAAATCGGTAAACTCCAGCTTCGCCATCACCGCCTCGCGGGCGGCGTCCGCCACCCGGATGGTGGCGCTGCGGGCGGTGCCCAGCAGCATGGAGAGGGTACCGAACACTTCACCGGGCGACACATAATACAGCACCGCCGAGGCCTCGCCGCCGGCGCGTTCGCCCTGCACTACCAACTGCCCGCGCAGCAGAAAATACAGTGAAGACTCTACTTCCCCGGCGCGTATCACCCGGTCGCCGGGCCCGGCTTCGATGATTTCCGTGCGCGCCAGAAGCAGCGCCCGTTGGTCCGCGTCGTCACGCGCCACTTCGTTGAAAAACGGTACGCCGGAGAGCAGTGCCTCCACCCGCGCGTGATCCGATTGCTGCCACTGGGCGTGCTTCATGGCTCCCCTCTTCCCCGTTTATGGCGGCCTCATCCTAGCCTGAACGTTTCCCGGATTGCCACCGCCGAACAGGCGGCAGTCACTCATACGGTGCAAAAAACCACTGGACATATTACACTGTCCGTATTATCAGTGTACGTAAAAGCGGAACCGTGCCCGAGGAGGCCGACATGAGCATCGCATTAACCGCACGCCAACAGCAGGTTCTCGATTGCATTCGTGCGTCCCAGATGGAGACCGGCATGGCCCCGACCCGGGCTGAAATCGCCGAACGCATGGGCTTT
>JBFJUC010000052.1:0-12498 GCA_041624875.1 Alcanivorax sp. | reverse complement strand
CCGCGAGTACATTCTCGCCGGCGACGTCATGCAGGTGGTGCCGGCCCAGCGTATGAGCTGCGATTTCCCCGCCCCGGCGATCGACCTGTACCGGGCGTTGCGTTACCTGAACCCGTCCCCGTATATGTTCTATCTGGACCTGGAGGATTTTCACATCGCCGGCTCCTCGCCGGAGATTCTCACCCGGGTGGAGGACGATCAGGTCACGGTGCGGCCCATCGCCGGCACCCGCAAACGCGGCGCCACGCCGCAACGCGACAAGGAACTGGAAGAAGAGCTGCTCGCCGACCCCAAGGAAATCGCCGAGCACCTGATGCTGATCGACCTGGGCCGCAACGACGTGGGCCGGGTGGCGGAGCCCGGCCAGGTGCGCGTCACCGGCAATATGGAGATTGAGCGCTACTCCCACGTGATGCACATCGTGTCCAATGTGGAAGGCACCCTGCGCAAGGGTCTGGGGCCGCTGGAAGTACTGGCGGCCACCTTCCCGGCGGGCACCCTGAGCGGCGCCCCCAAGATCCGCGCCATGGAAATCATCGACGAGGTGGAGCCCACCAAGCGCGGGGTCTACGGCGGCGCCGTGGGCTATATCGGCTTCAACGATGATATGGACATGGCCATCGCCATTCGCACCGCCGTGGTCAAGGACGGGCGTTTGTACGTGCAGGCGGGCGGCGGCATCGTCGCCGACTCGGTGCCCGACCTGGAGTGGAAAGAAACCATGAACAAAGCGCGCGCCGTGTTCCGCGCCGTGAATATGGCACTGGGCGGCCTCGACCTGGGCGGCGCCAACGGCGACGGGGGGGCTCAGTAATGCGCGTACTGATGATCGACAACTACGACAGCTTTACCTACAACCTGGTGCAGTATCTTCAGGAGCTGGGCGCCGAGGTGCTGGTGCACCGCAACGACAAGATCGACCTGGCCGGCATGGAAGCGCTCAACGCCGACCGGTTGATGATCTCGCCCGGGCCCTGCACACCCAACGAGGCGGGCATCTCCGTGGAGGCGATCCGCCATTTCGCCGGCCAGCTGCCGATTCTCGGTGTGTGCCTGGGCCACCAGGCCCTGGGCCAGGCGTTCGGTGGCCAGGTGGTGCGCGCGCGCACGGTGATGCACGGGAAGACCTCGCCGGTGCATCATAACGGTCAGGGGGTGTTCCGCGGCCTGCCCAGCCCCTACACGGCGACCCGCTACCATTCGCTGGTGGTGGACAAGGCCAGCCTGCCGGACTGCTTCGAGGTGACCGCCTGGACCCTGGACGACAACGGCGACATGGACGAAGTCATGGGCATGCGCCACCGGGAGCTGCCGCTGGAAGGCGTGCAGTACCATCCCGAGTCGATTCTCACCGAGCACGGCCATGATCTGTTGAACAACTTCCTGAAGGGAGAACGCGCATGAATATCCAGGAGGCCCTGGCCACGGTGGTCGATCACATCGACCTGACCACCGAACAAATGAACGAGGTGATGCGTCAGATCATGACCGGCGGCGCCACCGACGCACAGATCGGCGGCTTTCTGGTGGCGCTGCGCATGAAAAGCGAATCCCTGGACGAGATCACCGGCGCCGCCATGGTGATGCGCGAGCTGGTGACCCCGGTGGTGATCGAGAGCCGCCGTCACCTGGTGGACATCGTCGGCACTGGCGGCGACGGCGCCAATCTGTTCAATGTGTCCACCGCCAGCGCCTTCGTGGCGGCGGCCGCGGGCTGCCGGGTGGCCAAGCACGGCAACCGCTCGGTGAGCTCGAAAAGCGGCTCCTCGGACCTTCTTGAAGAGGCCGGCATCCGCTTGGATCTGAGCCCCAACGAGGTGGCCCAGTGCGTGGACGCGGTGGGGGTTGGCTTTATGTTCGCGCCGTCCCACCACAGCGCCATGAAGTACGCCATCGGGCCGCGCAAGGAACTGGGCATGCGCACCCTGTTCAATATTCTCGGCCCGATGACCAACCCGGCCGGCGTGCAGCGGCTGGTGGTGGGCGTGTTCTCCGACAAACTCTGCAGGCCGATGGCGGAAGTGATGGGGCGCCTGGGTGCCGAACACGTGATGGTGGTGCACGGCCTCGACGGGTTGGATGAAATCAGCCTGGCCGGGCGTACCCATGTGGCGGAATTCAAGGACGGGGAAGTGCGCGAGTACAGCCTTACGCCGGAAGATGTGGGCATCGATTCCGCCTCCCTGGTGGGGCTGGACGTGACCGACCCGAAGGCGTCCCTGGCGCTGATCCGCGAGGCGTTCAGCAAGCGTAAAGAAGGCAACGCCGCCAAGGCCGCTGATATGATCACCCTCAATGCCGGGGCCGCCATTTACGTGTCCGGCGTCACCCGCACTCTGGAAGAGGGGGTTCGGATGGCCGAGGATCTGGTTCACAATGGGGAAGCCGCCGAGCGGATGCGCGAACTGGCGCAGTTCACTTTCGCATTGAAGGAAGAGGTATGAGCGAAGCAGCGATCAGCGGAACCATTCTGGAACGCATCATCGAGCGCAAGCGCGAAGAAATCCAGGCCGGTCAGCAGCGCTACAGCCTGGGTGAACTGGAGGCCATGGCCGGCAACCAGGGCAGGGCCCGGGGTTTCGCCAAATCGCTGTACGCCAGCGTGGCCGCCGGTCGGCCGGCGGTGATCGCCGAGGTCAAGAAAGCCTCTCCCAGCAAGGGGCTGATCCGCGAGGATTTCGATCCGGTGGACATCGCCCGCCGCTACGAAGGCGCCGGCGCCAGCGCCCTGTCGGTGCTCACCGACCAGGATTTCTTCCAGGGCCACGAGGATTATCTGCGCGCCGCCCGCAACGCGGTCAACCTGCCGGTGTTGCGCAAGGACTTCATCATCGACCCCTGGCAGGTGTTCGAAACCCGCGCCATGGGCGCTGATGCGGTGCTGCTGATCGTGGCGGCGCTGTCCGATGCCCAGCTCGATCAGCTCTACCACGCGGCCCTGCGGGCCGGCTGCGACGTGTTGGTGGAAGTGCACACCGCCGACGAGCTGGCCCGGGCGCTGAAGCTCAACATCGAGCTGATCGGTATCAACAACCGCGACCTGCACACCTTCGACACTCGCCTGGACACCACCCTGGAGCTCGCCGAGCAGGTCCCTGGCGACCACCTGGTGATCACCGAAAGCGGCATCCATACCCGCGACGACGTCCGTCTGATGCGCAAAAACGGCATCAATGGCTTTCTCGTCGGCGAAGCCTTTATGCGCGCTGAGGATCCGGGCGCGGCCCTTAAAGCGCTGTTCTTCTAGTTGATAGTGGACAGTTGATAGTTGATAGCTAAAACAGCGCGGGCTGCGCCCGCGAGTAGAAAACAAAGAGGCCGCGTTCCCGGTTGGGGCGCGGCCTCTTTCGTTTCAGGCTGGCAGCGGTGTCTTCCGCGAGCTGTCAACTGTCCACTATCAACTGTCAACTAGATCCGGTAGGTGGTGAACGTCATCACCTTGCTCATCAGCGTCATGGCACCCTTGATCGGTGGCGGCAGAGGGGCGCCGCCGGCGCCTTCGGCGGTAACGGCGTGGCGCAGCTCGTCCTCGCGCATTTGCTCCAGGATGGCGCGGCTGCGCCGGTCGCCGTCCGGCAGCCGGGTGAGGTGATTCTCCAGGTGGCGTACCACCTGATGCTCGGTTTCCGATACGAACCCCAGACTCCAACGGTCGCCGGCCAGGCCGGCGCCGGCGCCGAGCGCGTAGCTGATGGCGTAGAACAGAGGATTCAGCCGGCTGGGCACGCCGCCCAGTTCGCGGATCCGATCGTCGCACCAGGACAGGTGGTCCTCTTCTTCACGGGCCGCCGCCTCCATGGCGTGGCGCACATGGGGTAGGGTGGCGGTGCTGGCCTGGCCCTGGTAGAGCGCCTGGGCGCACACTTCGCCGGTGTGGTTAATGCGCATCAGCCCGGTGACGTGACGGCGCTCGCCGGGGCTCAACGGCGCCTCCGGCTTCGGGTCCGCGTTCGGCGGTTGGCGCTCGGCGCGGGCGGAGCCCGGCGTCAGGGTGCGCAGCGCACTGTCCACGCGGCTGAGCAGGCGGTCCATGGGGCTAAAATGTCGTTCAGTCATCGTTCCGGTCTCCGGGCGCCAGTCACGGGCATGCTAGCATAACCGCTTCATCGAACAGTGAACTAGGGGGGCAGGGGCGCATGCACATCAGTCCCGCGGTGGCCGGCACCGACCGCAGCGTGTCCGCCGCCTTTGTCGACTCGGTGCTGCCGGATCTGCTGGCGCACTATCGCTTGCAGCGGGCCACGGTGCTGGAACGGGCGGGCATCGACGGCGCCGTGTTCAACGATCCGGGCCGGTTGCTGCCGCTGCTCGACGTGATGCGCCTGTTTCTGGTGATTCTGGAAGCCTGCGGCGACCCCGGCCTGGGCTTCGAAACCGGGCGCCGGGTGCGGCCCCGTTCCTATCAGGTGCTGGGCTACGTGATTCTCGCCAGCCGTGATCTGGACGAAGCCATCAAGCGGCTGATGCGCTTCGAGAAGCTGTCCGGCAATCTCGGGCGCACCGAACGCCATGATGAGGGCGACGAGGTGCGGCTGTGCTGGCAATGCCCGGTGGCGGGCGAGCCGGGACGCATGCTCACCGAGGCGGCCATCACCGGCTGGGTGACCTTCATGCGCCCCTTGATGCCCGCCGGCGCGGCCCCTGCCGAGGTGTGTTTCCGTCATCCGCTGCCGGCGGACGCGGCCCGTTACCGGGACTGGTTCCAGGCGCCGGTGCGCTTTAACGCCGACTTCGATGGCGTGCGCCTGCCCGCCGCGTTGCTGCGCCACTCGCTGGAAAGCGCCGACCCCGGGCTGGGGCGGATGATGGAGAAAGAAGCCGGGGCCTTGCTGGCGGACTTTGACGCCCACGGCAACCTGCTCAGCCGGGTGCGCTCGGCGATTTACCGGCGGCTGGGCAACGGCGACCCGTCGGTGGACGCGGTCGCCACGGAACTGGGGCTCACCGTGCGCACCCTGCAGAGCCGGCTGCAGCGCCAGGGCCTGGCCTATCAGGACGTGCTCGATGGTCTGCGCCGCAGCCTTGCCGAGCTCTACCTGCGTGATCCGGCGCTCAACCTCACCGAAATCGCCTTGTTGCTGGGGTTCGCCGAATCCAGCTCGTTCAGCCGCGCGTTCCGCCGCTGGCGCGGGGAGTCGCCGGTCAGTTGGCGTCGTCGTCTGCCGCGCCCGGATCCCGCCGGGTAAAGCGCACCAGCGCTTCGCGCAGCACGCTCATTTCCACCGGTTTGGGAATGTGCGCGTTCATCCCCGATGCCAGGCTGCGCTCGCGGTGCTCGCGCAGAATGTGGGCGGTGAGGGCGACGATCGGTACCGCCACCAGACCCTGGCGGCGCTCGAACTCGCGGATCCGCTGGGTGGCCTCGAAGCCGTCCATTTCGGGCATTTCACAATCCATCAGGATCAGGTTGTAACGGTTTTCCATGGCCATCGCCAACGCTTCCTTGCCGTTGGCGGCCAGGTCGGTGCTCAGGCCCAGCTTGCCGAGCATGCCGCGAATCACCTTCTGGCTGAGTTTGTGGTCTTCCACCACCAGCAGTTTGAGGGCCGGGTCCGGCGTTTCCGGCTGGCCGTGCTCGCGCACCGGCCGGCGCAGCCCCATTTCCTCCGCCAGCGCTTGTTTCAGACGCGGTGCCGAGACCGGCTTGGTGAGCACCCGGTGGATGCTCACATTGCGGGCTTCGGTGGCGGTGGGCGCGTTATTCACCCCGGTCAGCATGATCAGGGTAGTGGGGTGGGTGATCACCGGGTCCTCGTGGATGCGTGCCGCCAGCTGCAGGCCGTTCATGCCCGGCATGTGGTGATCCAACAGCACGATGTCGTAGGGTTCGTTGATGTTGGCCTGGGTGCGCAGGGACGCCAGCGCTTCGCGGGGGTCGTGGCAGGCGGTGACGCGCATCCCCCAGCCCAGCGCCAGATGGCGGATCACCCGGGTGACGGTGCTGGAGTCGTCCACCACCAGCATGCTGCGGCCTTGCAGGGCGCTGATGTCGGTGTCCGGCCCGCTGGGTGGCGCGTCCATGGCCGGCAGCGGCAGGATGAACCAGTAGGCCACGTCGCCGCCGTGATCGTCGCGCTCCCCCGCGCGGCCCTGCATGGCGTCCACCAGCTGCTCGGCGATCGACAGGTTGAGGTTGCTGCTGTCCTGACGGGCGGCGGGGTCGCGCAGGGCATGGAAGGTGCCGGGGCGCAGGGCGGTGCCGCTGAATTCGAAACGCACCTGGCCGGCCCGCCCGGTGGGCTCCAGAGAAATATCGATGATCAGCTCGCCGGGCTGTGCATGGCGTATAAAGGCGCCCATCAGGTTGGTCAGCACCTGGCGTAGTCGGCCCGGGTCGCCTTCCATGCGGGCCGGCAGGTTGGTGTGCACATGGGTGATCAGTTCCACCTGCTTTTCTTCGGCCCGTTCGCGGAACAGATCCACCGCGCCCATCAGCAGCTCGTTGGCGTCCAGAGCCTCGCGGTTGATATCCGCGCCCTGGTCGGACAGCTGCGAGTATTCCAGCACGTCGTTGATGATCTTCAGCAGGCTCTCGCCGGCGTTGCGGATGCCGCCCACGCAGTCCTTCTGGTTGGGGGTCAGGGGGGTGTCCTCAAGGATCTCGGCCATGCCGAGAATGCCGCTCAACGGGGTGCGCACGTCATGGCCCATGCGCGCCAGGGTTTCCCGGCGCGTGGTGTCGACGGTGTCCGCCACGCTCTGACTGCGCCGGTGCTCCATCTTCATATGCAGGTGCTGGTGGTGCTGGATGCGCAGGCCGGCAGCCTGGATGAAGCCGGCCAGGTTGACGGTGGTCATCATGCACAGGCCGAGATCCACGTTGCTTTGCACCAAACCAAGCATGGTCAGGCAGCCCAGCACCACGGGGCTGCCCACCAGCAGGCTGGTAAAGAAATACAGAGCGCCCAGCGGCACTTCCCGGTGCCAGGCCTGATAGCCCAGGGCCACCAGTACCGCCGCGGCCGCCAGGCCCAGCCCGAAGGCGGCGGCCAGGGCATCGGTGATCGGCAGCCAGGGCACCGCCAGCAGGAACAGCAGCGCCAGCAACGTTAAACCGCGCAGCAGGCGGTCCAGCAGCGGCGCGTTGTGGCGGCTGTTCACGAAGGTGCGACCGATGCCACAGGCGCAGATGATCGCCAGCAGCAGGCTGCCCAGCTTGAGTTGCGGCAGCCAGCCGCCGATCAGCGAATGGCCGGCGAGCATGCCCGAGGAAAACAGAACCAGGCCGGCCATGGTGAGCAGGAAGCCGGCGTGGTAGCCGTGGCTGATGCCGCCGCGCATGACCGCCACCAGGCCGTTGTAGCCGGCCAGCGCCAGCATCACGCCGAACAGCAGCCAATACATCGCGAACAGCGGGTCGTTGCCGAGGGCGGCGGGCAGGGTGCTCAGGTTGATGGAATAAATCAGACTGCCGCGCGGATTCACCCGCCAGTAAAACACCCGCGGCTCGCCGGGGGGCAGATCCACCAGATAGACCGGGGTGCGGTGGACGAAACGCTCCCCCGGCCCGGCGGCGTGGTAGCCGCCGTCGCCGGGCAGGAAGAACTCACTGTCGAAGTAGTGACGGGGGCCCTGCATCAGGGCGAAGCGGCGCTGGTCGCCCAGTTCGTTTTGCACCGCGATGCGCACCCACCAGGGATGATCGCTCAGGCCCAGCCGTTCCACAAAGCGGGAGGCGGGTTTGAAGCGGCCATCGAACTCGCCGGCGGTGACCGCTTCCAGGCTTAGAGTGCCGTCCGGGTCGGGCAGGTATTCCGAGTAAATGGTGATGCGCTCGTTGTCGGGCAGGCTGCTGACCACGTACGGCGGTGGCGGCGCCCCCTGCACGGCGGTGGCCAACAGGACCAGCAGGCCGGGTAGCCAGCGTGCCCAGGCCCGTGCCGAGCGTTCCCTTTCAGCCTTCGGCGTTCGCCGCGAGGCTCCGTTCGCTGTGTTCTTCTTCTTCCCTAGTATCATCATGTCCCCGATCCAGCACATAGGCGTCCAAGCCCGCCTCGGAGAGGATATAGGCTCCCAGTTCACTGCGTCGACCTTCGGCGCAGAGGATGTAGGTGAATTCTTTCTCCAGCTTCGGGGCCTGCTCGCGCAATTGGCTAAGCGGTAGGTTGCGGGCGCCGGGAATCAGATCATGGCGGGCTTCCATGGGCAGGCGCACGTCGATCAGCACGTGGGCCTGTTCGCCTTCCAGCACCCGGTCTTCCAACTGGTCCTCGCTGAGGCGGCGGATCACCGTGGCCTGCAGAATGGCCTGGAAGTCGGCTTTGTTCAGGTACATCAGCTCGCCGTCGCTGGTCATGGTCACGGTGGCGTTACGTGGCTGGTCGCTGATCAGGGCGTCCTCGCCGAAGAAGCGTCCGGCGGCCAGGCCCGCCACGGGCTGGTCGCCGCCGGCCCCGGCCCGGCTGACCATCGCCTTGCCGCGTTTGATCACATAGAAGGTCTCGCCGTTTTCGCCCTCGCGAACCACGGTCTCGCCCAGCTCCACGTCGCGCGGCTGGAACTTGACGAACAGGGCGTGCAGTTGGGCCGGCGGGACTTGAGCGAACAGGCCCGAGGCGAGCAGGGCGTCCATCCAGTTATGGTCTTCCCCTTCGTCTTCGTCGGACATCAGTTCGGTGGCCTGGGTCCAGGCCATCAACAGGTCCAGCTTGTCCCGGTCGATGCTGTACAGCCTGGCGCTGTCACGGCTGATGGCGTTGACGGTGTGGCGGGGGTAATTATCCACCGCCAGATAGTTTTCATCGTCGTCGGCGGCGAACGGCCGCACGGTGAAACCGGCGTCGATCAGATCCAGTTCGCCGTCGACCAGAAAATAGGCTTTGTCGCTGGACTGGCCGCGTTTAAACAGCAAGCGTCCGGCGGGCAGCCGGTGCACCGTGATTTGCTGTTGGATTTCGCGCAGATGCGACGGGCTCAGGCCATCGAAGGGAATGAAATGGCTGAGCCGGGTCATATCAACGTCGGCGCCACTGGACGGACGGTGGGCGCTGGCCTCGTTGGCGCTCATGAGAAACTCCCCCTTGTGTTCATGGCCGCCCCCCAGGGCGGCGTGCGGGTCTTTGTCGCCCGCATTACGCCTTTACTCTAGGCGTTTTCCTTTGCCGCTGCACGGGGTTGGCGCGTCCAGTGTGATGCGGTACGCGCTTAGCCGAGTAGCGCCAGCAGAGTGACCGCGGCACCGCTGAACATCAGCAGCAGGAAGACCAGGCGCCGCATGGTGCGTTCGCTGAGCCGGGGTGGGTAGCGGTGGCCGAGCCAGGACACCAGCGCGACCAGGGGCAGTCCGATCAGGCCGGTGTGCAAGGCCTCGCTGGTGAGGTCGCCGTTCAGGGCCACCACGATGAGCCGGCCCAGGGAGGTGATTGCGAAGAGCGTGACCAGGGTCAGGCGTAAGGTGGCGGCGGCTACCGGCTGGCGGTAGAACTGGTAGACCACCGGTGGGCCGCCGATGCTGAACAGGCCACCGAAGAAGCCGCCCAGGGCGCCGGCGCCAATGAACGCCGGTGGCGAGGACAAGGTGTCGCGTTGGTTGGGTCGGCGCGACATCACCGCGCCGGCGGCGAAGATCAGCAGACCCAGCAGCAGATGCAATACGTGCTCAGCGTTGCGGTCCAGGTAGCCCAGTAGCAGCACGCCCACGGCCATGGCCGGCATGCCGCCTAACAGGCTCAGGGCGATCAGTCGCCAGTCCACTTGCCGCAGACGCGGCAGCACCACCACCGCGCCGAGCATCAGGTTCATGATGTTGAGGGCGGTGGCGGTCACCGGAATCGAGGCCACCTGGGTCAGTGTGACCACGGTGAGCACAAAGATGCCCAATGCGAAGCCGGTGACGGTCTGGATGTAGCAGCCGACGGCGACCGCCGCTAAAAATAAAGGGATCGATTCAGGCACGCGATATCATCACGATTGCTCCCGGGACACTGCCCGGTAGCCGATATCGGTGCGGTGATAGGCGCCATCCCAGTGAATGCCTTGCACGGCCTGGTAGGCACGTGCCTGGGCCTGGGCCACGGTATCGCCCAGCGCGGTCACGCAGAGCACCCGGCCACCGCTGGTGACGGCCCGGCCGGCTTCGTCGCGGGTGCCGGCGTGGAACACCTTTACGGTGTCGGAGTCGGCGCCGTCCAGGCCGTCGATCGCATCGCCTTTGCGATAGGCGTCCGGGTAACCGCCGGCGGCCAGCACCACGCCGAGCGCCGGGCGCGGGTCCCAATCCGCCCGGGTGGTGTCCAGGGCGCCGTCCAGGGCGGCCAGGCAGAGATCAGCCAGACTGCTGTTCAGGCGCATCATGATCGGCTGGGTTTCCGGGTCGCCGAAACGGCAGTTGTACTCGATCACCTTGGGCTCGCCGGCCGGGTTGATCATCAGCCCGGCGTACAGGAAGCCGGTGTAAGGCATGCCTTCGTCGGCCATGCCGGACACGGTGGGGCGGATCACCTGGTCCATGATGCGCTGGTGCACCGCGTCGCTGACCACCGGCGCCGGTGAGTAGGCGCCCATGCCACCGGTGTTGGGGCCGGTGTCACCGTCGCCCACGCGTTTGTGGTCCTGGCTGGTGGCCATCGGCAGGATGTGCTCACCGTCCACCATGACGATAAAGCTGGCTTCCTCGCCTTCCAGGAATTCCTCGATCACCACCCGGTGGCCGGCATCACCGAATTTGTTGCCGGCAAGCATGTCGCGCACGGCCGCTTCCGCTTCTTCCAGCGTCATCGCCACGATCACGCCCTTGCCGGCGGCGAGACCGTCCGCCTTGATCACGATCGGTGCGCCCTGCTGACGCACGTAGGCCAGCGCCGGGTCAATGTCGGTGAAGTTGCCGTAGGCGGCGGTGGGGATGTTGTGGCGGGCGAGGAAGTCCTTGGTGAAAGCCTTGGAGCCTTCCAGCTGGGCGGCGGCCTTGGAGGGGCCGAAGCACTTCAGGCCTCGTGACTGGAAGAAATCCACCACCCCGTCCACCAGCGGCGCTTCAGGGCCGACGATGGTGAGTGCCACGCCTTCCCGTTCCGCCAGGTCGGCGAGGCCGGCCTGATCGTTCACGTCCAGCGCCACGTTTTCCAGTTTGGCGTCCCGGGCGGTGCCGGCGTTACCCGGGGCCACCAGCACCTTTTCCACGTCCGCTGACCGGGCGATCTGCCACGCCAGGGCATGCTCGCGGCCGCCGCCGCCGATAATAAGAACCTTCATGGTTACCTCAAGCTTTCTGGGCCGGGCCACCGTGGGTGGCCGCTCCCCGTCGGATCAGCAAGGACACCTTACGGAGGACTCCCGCCCTGGTTCAGTGCCGGAAATGCCGCATGCCGGTGAAGACCATGGCGATGTCCGCCTCATCGGCGGCGGCGATCACCTCCTCGTCGCGGATCGAGCCGCCCGGCTGGATCACGCAGCGCACACCCGCCTTGCCGGCGTTGTCGAGGCCGTCGCGGAACGGGAAAAAGGCGTCGGAGGCCATCACCGAACCGGCCACTTCCAGGCCCGCGTGCTCCGCCTTGATGGCGGCGATGCGTGCGGAATTGACACGGCTCATCTGGCCGGCGCCGACGCCCACGGTCTGCCGATTCCGGGCGTAGACGATGGCGTTGGATTTGACGAACTTGGCCACCTTCCAGGCGAAAATGGCGTCGTGCAGCTCCGCTTCGGTGGGGGCGCGTTTGGTCACCACCTTGAGGTCCTTCTCGGCGATCATGCCCACATCCCGGTCTTGCACCAGCAGGCCGCCGTTGACGCGCTTGTAGTCCAGCCCCCCGGCGGTGGCGCCGTCCCATTCGCCGCACACCAGCACGCGCACGTTTTTCTTGGCGGCGGTGATGGCGAGGGCCTCTTCGGACACCTTCGGGGCGATGATCACTTCCACGAACTGGCGATCGACGATCGCCTTGGCGGTGGCCGCGTCCAGTTCCCGGTTAAAGGCGATAATGCCGCCAAAGGCGCTTTCCGGGTCGGTGGCGAAGGCCAGCTCGTAGGCCTGGTCGATGCCTTCCAGGCTCACCGCCACACCGCACGGGTTGGCGTGCTTGACGATCACGCAGGCCGGTTTGCTGAAGGACTTCACGCACTCCAGGGCGGCGTCGGTGTCGGCAATGTTGTTGTAGCTGAGCGCCTTGCCCTGCAGCTGGCGGGCGGTGGCCACGGAGGCCTGGCCGGGCTGGCGCTCCACGTAGAACGCCGCCTTTTGATGGGGGTTCTCGCCGTAGCGCATGCTCTGCGCTTTCTTGAAGTTCAGATTGATGGTGCGCGGGAAATCCTGATTGTCCTCGCCGACCAGCTTGCCGAAGTGGTTGGCGATGGCGCTGTCGTAGGCGGCGGTATGCTCGAACGCCTTGATCGCCAGGTCGAAACGCAAGCCGTCGGACAGGGCGCCGCCGTTGCCGTTCAGGTCGTCGAGCACGCGGGCGTAATCGCCGGCGTCGGTGACGATGCCCACATGGGCGTGGTTCTTGGCTGCTGAGCGCACCATGGTGGGGCCGCCGATGTCGATGTTTTCGATGGCGTCCT
>JBFJUC010000051.1:0-12515 GCA_041624875.1 Alcanivorax sp. | reverse complement strand
CGGAATTCGTGGCGCCGTTCGAGCGCCACGGCCCGCCCCCCGAGCAGGTCTTCTATTTCGGCGAGTCGGTGCTGCTGCCCGAGTACCGGGGCGAGGGCGTGGGCCACCGGTTTTTCGACCTGCGCGAGTTGTACGCCCAGGACTTTGGCTATGCACTGACCGCCTTCTGCACGGTGGTGCGTGATCCGGCGCACCCCCGGCGTCCGGCTGATTACCGCCCACTGGAGCCGTTCTGGCGGGGGCGTGGATACCGGCCGGAGCCGGCGCTCACCGCCCGTTTCCCCTGGAAGGATCTGGGCGACAGCGAGGAAACCGAAAAGACCATGCAATTCTGGATGCGCGACGCCGCCCTGGCGGAATCTGAAATGTAAAATGTGAACGCCTAGTACGTTCGCCTCATGAAGAGCGCGTCAATGCCGGTCTATAGTCGAACCCTCTTGGAGAGGGTAACTATGGATTGGTCCTACCTGAAAGGTCGGCTGTTGCGCGGCCTGGTTGTTATCGTGCCGCTGGCCCTGTTGGCGGCGTTGATCGCCATGGCCGTGGCCGGGTAAGCGTGCCCCCGGGCCGCGATCCGTTGGCGCAACCCTACCGTCGGCGCAACAGCGCCACTGGATTGTCCGCCAGGACCAGTTCCCAGCCCTGCGCCTGCGCCAGCCACTGGAACGTGGCGGGTTGCCAGAAGCACACATGGGTGGGGTCGCGCCGATAATGCCAGCGGGGAAAATGCCCGTCGTCGGTCAGAAAGCGGGTCATCACACCCAGCCAGCCCCCCGGTTTCACCAGCTCCGCGAATCGCCGCCACTCCCGCTCCGGCCAGTGCAAGTGCTCAATCACCTCGGTACAGGTCACGAAATCGTATTGCGGGTCGAGGACCGTCGGGTCCGGGGCGTAAATCGGATCGTAGACGCGCATCGGGTGGCCCCGTTCTTCCAGCATGCGCGCCAGGGCCGGGCCCGGGCCGCAGCCGAAATCCAGCCCCCGGGCGCCGGCCTCCAGGCGCTCGCAAAGCGGTGCGCCCAGTTGATCCAGGAAACGCCGGTAACCGGGGTCGTCCGGTTCATTGCGGTGCAGGTCGTATTGGGCTTTTTCTTCGGCACGCTCCGGTAACTGGCTGAGGGCGAGGAACGTCAGATGGCAGCGCGGACACCGCAGATAGCGGCGCCCTTCCACGGAGGCGAACAGCTCGGCGCCGGGTCGCCCGCACAGACGGCAGTCGCTCATGGGGCGGTCAACCACTCCCGCAGGCAGTCGTAGGTGCGCGGGTCCTCAAGCATTGCCATATGGCCCATGCGGTGGAACAGCCGCCGGCTGAGATTGTCCGCATCGGGGTAGAGCCGCTCGGCGAGGGCGCTGTCCACTCGCACCAGCCAGTCACCCAGCGGGTTGTCGGTGCCTTCGTCACTGAGCGAGCCGGCCAGGAAGAGTTGTTTCACGTGCGGGTCCAGCGGCACCTTGCCGCTGGGTCGGGCCTCGTCCAGCGGCCGGTCCCGCCATTGCTTCTCCAGCACGTAGCCGAAACGCAGATCGCGGATGCCGTCGGAGCGCAGATTGCCCAAGCGCATCAGCGGGCGCGAGTAGGGGGTGACGCCCAGCAGCCGATTGGCCTGGTTGCCGACCCGCTCCAGCACCGCCCCCTGATGGGGCGCACCGAGACACGCCAGGTGGCTGACGCGGTCGACCCAGGCGTCGCCCCGCTCGCGGCCCTGATGCAGGGCGCTGCGTGACACCAGGCCGCCCATGCTGTGGCCGATCAGAATCACGCGCGAGGGCAGAGCGATGCCCGCCAACAGGTCCGCGAGTGCACGACCGTTCTCAGAGATATGCAAGCCGGTGTTGTAGCGCAGGGTACGGGTCTGGGCGTCGAGTTTCGGCCCCGCCCAGTCGCTGAAGGCGCGGGCGGCGGGGTGGTTCCAGCAGCCTTCATTTAGGCACAACCCATGCACGAACAGGATCAGGGTATCCCGTTCCAGAGACGGCGCCTGGGGCAGCATCGTCATCGGCAATGCGTAGTCGCTGTCCTGGGTATGCAGCAGCTGCCCGAACACGCCGTTCAGCACGCTGCGCAGGTCCAGGTTGTCGCGCAGTTCCTGGTCCGGATCGGTGGCCAGATTGGCGAATCCGGCCAGGTTGCCGGCCTGGCGGAAGCCATAACGAATCAGGTCG
Source organism: Alcanivorax sp. (assembly GCA_041624875.1). GTDB lineage: Bacteria > Pseudomonadota > Gammaproteobacteria > Pseudomonadales > Alcanivoracaceae > Alloalcanivorax. The sequence goes on along the minus strand of JBFJUC010000051.1, from coordinate 10,349 downwards.
TAAACGATGGGCGCGGCGGTATAGCCTTCGCCGCGAATCTTGAACGGGTTGGCGATGGTGCCGTGCATATCCTGCACCACCTGTGTGACTTCTCCGCCCATTGTTGTTAGTAGCTGGGCGAGCCCGCCCAGGTGTTGGCTCAGTCTTTTCATCCCCGGCTCCTCATGCGCTGATCGATCATAGCAGGGTTGGTGCGGCGCCCCAACGCCGCCCGATGCCCTGTGTGGCCGCTCCCCGGGACCGTAAAATAGAGGAAAATCAAAGGGGTGGCCCCTGTTCAGCGGCGAAGCAGAACGATAGATTGCTTTCCAACGTTCACGACACGTCGAGGAGTGACTATGCGTACGTTCAGTAAAGGATTGTTAGTAGTGGCATTTGGTGGCCTCTTGGGTCTGGCCGGTTGCGATCAGCAAGGCCCGATGGAAAAAGCCGGCGAAAACGTCGACGAGGCCGTTGAGGACGTCACCGAAGATCAGGGCCCCATGGAAGAGGCCGGTGAAGAGATGGGTGACGCCTGGGACGAAACCAAGGAAGCGGGTGAACAAATGGGCGAAGCCATGGACGGTGACGAGAACCAGTAAGGTTCCGCCAACGTTAAAAAAACCGCCGGTTTACCGGCGGTTTTTTTATGTCCGGATGTCGGCTGCGCCCAGTCTGAAAAGATACATTCGACTACATCCGTTCACCCAAACGGGACGCATTGTGTCTTTGGTGCTCCCCCCTGTCTGGCTAGAGTGAATGCTTATTGGATGGCCCTTTGCCATTCTTGATCAGGGGTGAACATTGCGGGCCGTCCGGCCTGCTAACCAGGAGTGATCCGATGGCTTCCGAGAGACAAAAGGCGGTGTCTGAATCGCCGCTGCGGCTCGCCATCGAGGCGCTTCATGGCCGGGCCCGGGCCCTCTCCGAGTACTACTCCGTTTACCGCTCCGGCGCCGGTGCCCGTGGCCGCCGTCACCAGCGGGTCCGCGAACTGCGCCACGACATTGTCCGTCTGCACGCCTGGGCGTGGTACCTGTCGGTCGCTGACCGCCGGCCCTGGTGGTGGCGCGCGCTGCACCGGCTGAGCGGTGTGTTGGGCCGCGATCGTCGCGAGCAGACGGGGCGCCGTCGCCACCATCGCGGTGGTATACAGCGGCTGAGCAGTTTCAGCGTGGTGGATCGAGCCTATGTCGCCCATATGGAAGATCTGCAGGGCCGCTTGTTGACCTTGCAGCTGGCCCGACAGGACCCGCCGGATCCACGCCGCGAGGCCTGTCAGCAGCGGCTGGAAGAGGGCGTGCGACGGCTGTCCGAACATCGCCGTTGCCTGGCCGAGAACGCCGGCCGGGTGGCGGTGGTCTGCTGGGCGCTGGCCCGGGTTCTGCGGGTGCGTGGCTGGTTCGGTCTGGATGGCGGCGATCCCTGCGTGGTGGATCCATGACGGTGTCGCCCCACAACATAGAGACTCGTCTGCCGGTGGTGTTCACCCTGGCCGATTTAAAGCAGCAGGTGCCCGGCGATGAACAGGACGCCATGGCACTGGCCCTACGCTGGCTGGAAAGCGGCCAGGTTCGCCAGGTGGCGCCGCCACGACCGGTGTTTATCCGCCTGGGCAGCGGGGAAACGCCCGCCGAAGCGGATCTGTGCCTGGCGCTGCGCCGTGCCTTCCCATCTTTGGTGGTGGTCGGCGGCTCCGCGCTTTGGCGCCAGGGCATCAGCCGTGAGCGAGACGCGGTACTCGACTGCGCCGTCAGTGAACCGGTTGAGCGCTGTCCGCTTCCCGGCGTGCGCCTGCATCGGCGTCCGGCGGGTTGGTTGGACGTGGTGTCCCGGGCGGGCGGTTTGCACGGGCATCTCCATGAGGTACCGCTATTGAGCGCGGAAATGGCCGTGGCCGACGCCGCGCGCTTCACCGATGTCTGGGTGCCCGGCCGGGATCACCTGGACTGGCGGACGCTGAGCGCGGAGCGCATTACCGCCGCCCAGGACGCCATGAACTCTTTGTGATGCCGCTGAGCTGAGACGATGGCGCATTGACCCGTTGCCACTCCACGGGTATAAATGCGAATCGTTATCAGGATCATTTTGAGTTCACTATGTTGTTCCTTCTCTCCGCCGTGCTGCTCACCGGCGCCGCCTTACTCTACTTTTCCGACCGGCAACAACGGGCGCTCGCGCAGCCGTTGCCGGCCGCCGCCCGGCTTGCCGGCGTCATTTTGGTGGTCGGTGGTTTCGCCGGCTGGGGCTGGCTTTTGGGACCGGGCGTGGGGCTTTTCACCGCCTGCTGGGTGTTTGCCTTGGGCGCCATGGTGCCGCCGATGCTGGTCGGGCACCGGGCGGACAGCTACCAGCGCGCCTCTGGCCGGCGTGGCACCGCCTCCGGGGAAGCGGTATGAGGGCGCTTCTGGGGGGCGTGCTCGGGTTGCCGCTGGCGGTCATGCTGTGCGGGCTGCTGGCCGTGGTGATCCCGGTGGACTGGCACGATTGGCTGGTACTGATGATGTTGCTGTGCCTGGTGTTCTGGGCCGCTTTGATCGTGCTCGCCGGGGTCGCGTCCAGCCACTGGCGTGCCGGTCTGACGTTATTAGTGGCTAACGGTCTGGCCTGGCTATTGTTGCAAACCACCACGCTTTACGGGGGTGCCTGATGCGCGTCGACACCATGAAACGGCAGATCGACTTGCATGCCTGGGTGGGGATTGTTTCCGGGCTGGCGTTGTTCGTGGCGTTCTTCGCCGGCGCCATCAACATGTTCCACCATGAGCTGCACCATTGGCAGGAGCCCTGGCAGACCAGTGAGCCGAGCGACACCAACATGCAGGCGCTGCTGGACACCGTCATCGCCAGCAATCCGGAGGCGGGGAATTGGATGTTCCTGATTCCCGGCGACGAACCCGCCGCGATCTGGCAGGAAATGGTGGATGGCGAGGCGGTCTGGCACACCGAGCACGCCAGCGACTTCAACGACGCCGGGGAAGCGATCGAACGGCCCCATTCAGAACTGGCCGGGTTTATCAACGAGCTGCATTTCCGGCTCGGCATCCCGGTGGTGGGGCTGTACCTGATGGGTGTGATCTCGGTGCTGTATGGCGCCGCGCTGATCGGCGGTCTGGTGATTCACTGGCCAAAACTGAAGAAGGAATTCTTCGCCCTCAAGCACCAGGGCAACCTGCGTCGTTATTGGAAGAATCTGCACAATCTGGTGGGCGTGATCAGTTTTCCGTTCCATCTGATCTTCGCGGTCACCGGCGCCGCGATGGGCTGTTTCGCGTTGCTCACCCTGGTTTTCGGAGCGCTGGCGTTCGGGCCTCAGTTTCAGGGCGCCGCCACCGACGCCATGGAAGCCTGGCCGACGCCCCAAGCGAGCGGTAATGCCGCCACTATGGCGCCCGTGGAGCAATACCTGGCCACCGCCCGCGAGCAGCTCCCGGAACTGGAAGTGGGCTGGCTCGAACTGCAGCAGTACGGGGACGAAAACGCGGTGGTCGATGTGGGCGGTTCGGTACCGGGCAACGTGGCCCACCACGCCCATGTGGTGATGCGCGCCGATAACGCCGAGTTGCTGACGGTGTCCGCCCCCGGCGCGCGCCCGTTCAACCATTTCCTGTTGTCGCCGGTGTATTCGCTGCATTTCGGTGACTACGGCGGGCTGTTCGTGCGCCTGTTGTATTTCGTGCTGGGCCTGCTGGGCTGCCTGCTGTTCGTCTCCGGCAACATCATGTGGAGCGAACGGCGCACCGACCGTCAGGGCCCGAGCCGGGCGGCGGCGATCATGTTGCGCCTCACCCTGGGGGTCACCTTCGGCGTGATGGCGGGTATCGCGGCGTCGTTCATGGCCAATAAGCTGGCGATGTATTCGCCCTGGCCGGGTACCACCGTGGTGGCGGAAAAGGCCGCCTTCGTTGCTACCTTGCTGGTGGCGGTGCTGAGCGCGTTCCGGGTCCCACCGTTAAGCACGGCCCGGGTGTGGCTGCCGCTGTGTGGGGCACTGTATGTGCTGGTGCCGCTGCTGCAGGGCGCCATCGAAGGCTTTACGTCCTGGCTGGATCCGGACCGCTTGCTGGTCAATGGGGCGCTGCTGGCGATCGCCGCCAGTCTGTTCCTGGTGGATCGCTTGCGCGCCGGCCGCCTTCGTCAGGCCGCACCGCATCCGCTCTGGGTGGGCGGCATCCGCCCGGGCGCGACGGGACCCGCCGAAGCCGGCGTCGCCTGAACGCCGCGCGACGTTCTGGTCCACGCCGTGATTCTTTTTGTGCGCCGTTTTGCCGCGCTTTAGCGACCGGATAGACGACGTTCGCTGCTGAAGCGGCACTTTGTGTCCGTCTGTAGCGCTTCCCGGTTCCACCGTCATGGCCCGGTCATCCCGCCAAGGAATACTCCGCTTTTGTTTTGGTACGGGGGTTCCTTATGAGTGGATGGATGGCGCCGTTGGTTTTCATCACCGCGTTGCTGGCGGCTTGTGGCGGCGGCGGGAGCAGCTCCGACAGTGACCCGACGTCGCCGGCGCCCTCGAATCGGGCGCCGCGGGCGGTATTGGAGGGCCCGGCCCGGCTGATCGCCGGCGGCGAGGGAATCTTCCGGCTCACCGCCGAGGACGACGACGGACGAATCGTGTCGGTGAGCTGGACCGTGGACGGGGCGCTGACCGTGGTCGAGGAGCTGTCACGCAGCTTGACGGTGCGGGTGCCGGTGTCGGCGACGGCCGGCGAAGCCCGGGTCCGGGTGCGGATCACCGATGACGGCGGCGCCTCCGGCGACGCCGTGAGCACGGTGACCATCGACGCCGACGACGGTGGTACGCCCCGCGTGGACGCCGGCCGGGACCAGCGCGTCGATGAAGGCGAGGCGCTGCAGCTCAACGGCGCCGCCACGGTGCCCGCGGGCCGGTCGCTGCGCCGTTTGAGCTGGCGGCAGATCAATGGGCCCGAAGCCGTCATCGACGGCGCCAGTGATCAGAACCGCCTGAACCTCATCGCGCCCCAGGTTGATGCCGACACGGCGCTCACCTTTGAGCTGGAGGCCGAGGATTCCAGTGGTGCCGTGGGCCGGGATACGGTCACCGTCACGGTGGCGGATATTCTCAACAACCCTCTTCCGCGAGTGGATGCCGGTGCGGACCTTACTGTTACCAGCGGCGAGCGCGCGGTGCTGAACGGTTCGGCCAGCGATGACGGCGCCGTGGTCAGTGTGCGGTGGCGGGTGGCGCCTGGCGGCCCGGACCTGGCGCTGGAGGGGGAGAATCAGTTACAGCTGGCTTTTATCGCGCCGCCGGTGGCCGAGCCCACGGAGGTGGCCTTGTCGCTGTCCGCCGTGGACGATCAGGGCGGGCGCGCCAGCGATCGGGTCACCGTCACCATCCTGCCGGCGCCGGCGAACACGGCCCCCCGTATCGATGACGCCTATGCCGATCCGGGCGTCGCCAGCGGCGGCGAGACGGTGCGGCTGCTGGCGGTCGCCTCGGACCCGGACAATCATCCTGTGCAATTCCGGTGGACGCAACGGGACGACGGCGCGCCGGGGGTGGCGATTGAGAACGCCGCTACCCGCGACGCCACCGTGACGTTGCCGCATCTGGAGCAGGCCACCGTGTTCGGCTTCGTGGTGACGGTGTCCGATGGCGACCGGGAGACCAGCCGAACGGTCACTCTGCAGGGCACTCCGCGGGCCGAGGCCTCGCCGGGCGTGTTTCAGTGCTTGATCAGTCCGTTGCAAGCCGGCTGCCCGCTGGCGGTGTTGGGCGAACTGCTGGACCCCGCCGGTATCGGCTCCTGTCTTGACGATCCGCGCGGCCCGGCGTGCCCGTTTTCGGCGTTGGCAAGGCTCGACGACGGGGTTGAACGCTGCCTTCGCAACCCGGCCGGCGGCGGCTGCGAGATCATTCTCGGCAAACTGACCGACCCGCTTTACGTGCTGGAAACCTTGCCCCAGGCGGAGCCCGCCAACCAATGCACGCCGGCCTTTGATGCGCGCACTTTCGAGCACTATATCGGCGCGATACACGAGCACACCGGCTATTCCGACGGTGCCATCAGCTCGCGGCCCGCGCAGGTGTTCGAGCGGACCCGGTCGCTGGGTCTGGATTTTACCGCCGTCACCGACCACTCCGACAACACCCGCCTGCCGCTTTCCGTTAATGGTGATTGTTTTTCCGAGCGCTTCTTTGAATGCCTGATCGCCGATGACGACGCGCCTTTCGATTCGTTCCGTAAGTGGTCCGCCACCGAGGAGCAGGCGCGCGCCGCCAGCGATGACGGCTTTACCGCCATACGCGGCTTTGAATGGACGTCGGATCGGTTCGGGCACATCAATTTGCTGTTCGGCGACAATGTCATCAATGCCAAAACCGGGCCCGGCTACGCGGTGTCCATGGGGTTGTTCTGGCAATGGTTCAGCTATCCGGCGGCGTTCGGTGGCGGCGCCGACAGCCTGCTGGTGTTTAATCATCCGGGGCGTGAGGACGCGCTTGAGCAGATCGTCGAACCGCTGGGCGGAGATCCCGCTTACACCTTTAATGATTTCCGCTATGTGCCCGGTGCGGATCGACGGGCGGTGGGGCTGGAGGTGTTCGGCAAGGGTTCGGAGTACGATTCCGGTGGCCCCGGCGGCAGCTGGCTGGCGTACGCGCTGGATAAAGGCTGGCACCTGGGCGCGGTGGGCTCGGAAGATCATCACGACCAGAAATGGGGCGACCCGGACCTGCCGAAGACGGTTTTGATTGCCCGGTCCCGTGGCGCCGAGGATTTAAAAGAGGCGCTGTCGGCGCGACGTTTCTACGCGGTGGCCCAAGGGTACAACGACCTGCGGATGACGATGCGTCTGGACGACAAACCCATGGGCAGCCGCCTGCGCCGACCGCAAGGCCAACAGCTGTCGCTGCGCGTGTCTCTGAGCCGTGGCGGTGCGGATTTCACCGGGCGGATGGCGTTGGTGACCAACGGCAACCAGGTGGTCGCCACCGGTACCGGCGCGAGCTGGAACGCCACGATCACCGTTGGCGAGCAGGAGCGTTACTATTTTCTGCGCATTCTGGACCCGGACAGTGGTCGTCCGGTGGCGTTTTCCAGTCCGATGTGGGTGTTGCCCGGGGCGTCCGCGCTGCCGTTGTGCGAGGCCGACGGCGGTGGCGCCGGATCAATCCTGTAGCAAACGATCGAGACGGTCGAGAAAGAACGGTATTTCCTGTTCCAGCTTGAACAGGCGTGGTGAGAACAGCCAGGTTTGGGTGATGCCCATCAGGTAGGTGTAGCACAGCAATCCCAGCTCGTCGGCGCTGTGGCAGGCATCGCTGTGGCAGCCATTGCTGTGGCGGGTGCTGATAAGTTGCTGTTGCTGGGCTTGTTTGACCAGGTTGGTGAGTACCGAGACCACGTCGCGGGTAAGTTTGCGCTCCCGTTTGAGGGTGCGCTCCATGGTCGAGGTGAGCTCGGTTTTATTAAGCAGTATCTCGAAAGACTGACGATGCCAGCGGTTATCCACCAACAGGCGCAGCCACTGTTCCGCGAACTCGTGGATGGCACTCAGTGGATGATCCTTTTCTCCGCGTGCGTTGTCGATCAGGTTGGCCAGCGGCTGCTGTGAGAACGAAAGCACTTCCTCGAACAACTCGTCCTTGTTGTTGAAGTGCCAGTAAATCGGCCCGCGGCTAAAGCCCGCCTCAGTGGCGATTTTCGCCAGCGTGGTGTTGGTGTAGCCGTTGCTGCTGAAGAGCTGCAGGGCCACTTCGACGATTTTGCGGCGGGTCTTTTCCGCGTCTTCTTTTGTTCGTCTCATCGTCAACGCGGCCGCCACGCGCAAGCGAACGTGGCGGCCCGCCTCCCTGTCCGGATTGATCTTACAGTTCGCCGTCGTCGGCCATCTGCATATAGGTGGTATCAAAGCGCAGCTTAATGTTGCCTGGGTCGCCCAGCACCTTGCCACCGGGGAAGGCGATACCAATAAAGTCAGCACTGGGGGCGCCTTCGCCCAGCAGACCGTGTTTAAAGGAAAATTGGCGCACGTCGTCCATGGCCTGGAAGGCGTCATCGCTGTTGGCGAAGGTCACGGCGGCGTCCGGCTCCCAGAACATCATCATGCCGGCCAGCTGGTCTTCGTAGCCTTTTTGGTCGGTGCCGGAAGCCTGGCCGAGAAAGGCCCGGGCGTCTTCGCCCTTCTGGGTGTTGCTCTCAAGAATCGCCATCACCTCGTACCAGGCGCCGGTCAGTGCCTTGCCCAGCTTCGGATTGTCCTTGAGGGTTTCGGTGTTGACCAGGGTCAGATCTTTGATGTGGCCGGGGATCTGGCTGGAATCGAACACGATCTCGGCGCCGGGCGTGGCGGCGGCCTCGGTGAGCAATGGGTTCCAGGTGACGATATTGCGCACGTCGTCGCTGCTGAAGGCGGCTACGATATCCGCGTCCGAGGTGTTAACGATGTTCACGTCCCGTTCGCTCAGGCCCTGTTCTTCGAGCGCCCGGGCCAGCAGGTAATGGGACACCGACAATTCCACCAGATTGATGGTTTCGCCTTTCAGTGATGCCACGCTGCCGTCCGGGTCCTTCATCACCAGGCCGTCGTTGCCGTTGGAGTAGTCGCCGATCAGCAGGGCGGTGGAATCGACGCCGCCGGCGGCGGGAATCGAGAGCGCGTCCATGCTGGTCAGGGTCACCGCGTCGTACTGGCCGGCGGTGAATTGGTTGATCGATTCGATGTAATCGTTGATCTGGGTGATTTCCACATCGATGTCGTATTTGTCGGCCCACTTATCCATGATTCCGGATTCGTCGGCGTACTTCCAGGGCATCCAGCCGGCGTAGATGGTCCAGGCCAGCTTGAAGCTGTCGCGTTCCTCGGCCAGCGCCGTCGACGGTGCCAGGAAAGAGGCTGACATCACCCCGGCGAGCGCCATCGCGCCGGTCCAGTGAAGAGTGCGTTTGAATAACGTCATGGTGTTCTCCTGTGCGGTCGGATCAGAACATTTTCAGGTAGCGTTTCACTTCCCAGTCGGAAACCAGGTTGTGGTATTGCTCCCACTCGGAGCGTTTGAATTCGATAAAGCTGTCGAACATCAGATCACCGAATACCTCGCGCGAAAGCGGGTCCGCTTCGAAGGCGTCGACCGCCTCGCCGAGGGTGCGCGGCAGCATCTCGATACCCATCGCCTTAATCTCGGCGAGGCTGTGGTCGTTCATGTTTTCCCGGTGCGGGTCGCCGGGCTCCAGTTTTTCGCGAATCCCTTCCAAGCCGGCGGCGAGCATCATCGCCGCGCCCAGATAGGGGTTACCGCTGATGTCCGGGGCGCGGCATTCCACACGTCCGCCCTGGGATGGAATGCGAAGCATGTTGGTGCGGTTGTTGTTGCCGTAGCAGCAGTACACCGGCGCCCAGGTGGAACCGGACATGGCGCCGCGTTGCACCAGGCGCTTGTAGCTGTTCACGGTCGGCGCGATCACCGCGCAGATGGCGCGGGCATGCTTCAGCACGCCGGCGATAAAGTGATAGGCCAGCGGTGATACGCCGCATTGGTGCGGGTCGTCGCCGTCCGGTTCGAACAGGTTCTTGCCGCTGTCCAGGTCGGCCAAGGACATGTTGAAGTGCGCGCCGCTGCCGGTGCGGTCGGCGAACGGCTTGGCCATGAAGCTGGCGAAAGCGCCGTGCTTGCGGGCGATCTCGTTGGCCATCATGCGGAAGTACACCAGACGGTCGGCCATATTGAGTGCGTCGGTGAACATGAAGTCCGTTTCGAACTGGCCGTTGGCATCTTCGTGATCGAAGGAATAGACGTCCCAGCCTTGTTCGTTCATGGCCTCCACGATCTCGTCGATGATCGGCAGGTTATCCATCAGCACACTGGGGTCGTAGCAGGGTTTGTCGAGCACGTCGCGGTCGCTGATCGGTGCGAAGCCACCGTCGCTGGTGTCCTTGAACAGAAAGAATTCGGTTTCGATCCCCAGATTGAAGCGGAAGCCCAGTTCAGCGGCCGCCGCCAGTTGGCGCTTGAGAATATGCCGGGAGCAGGCTTCGAACGGTTGGCCTTTCAGATGCAGGTCGCTGGCGAACCAGGCCAGTTGACGGTTCCAGGGGCACTGGGTGGCGCTGGCCGCGTCGGGCATGGCCGCCACTTCGTCGTCGTTGATGTCCTGGGGCACACCGTCCAGCGCGGCGCCGGTGTACAGCTCCGAACCCTTCATCATGCGATCCAGGTGGTTGAGCGGCACGAACTTGCCCTTAATGGCGCCGTGGATGTCCACATAGCTGGCCATGGCGTACTTCACGCCTTTTTCCGCCAGATCCTGGCGCAGGGATTCAACGGGTTGGTACGCATTCATCGGTTTCTCTCCTGTCGGTTCCGTCGCTGGGCGCTCAGGGTGCGCCTTGGCACGATTCCTTCAT
>JBFJUC010000050.1:0-12531 GCA_041624875.1 Alcanivorax sp. | reverse complement strand
GAGTGTGCCCTGCGCGCCTCGGCGATCCTCGGCTTTATCGGCCTGCCGACCCTGGGCTTTCACCTGGAGACGGCGTTCCGCGAAGGCCATTACGGCGAAGGCGCGGCGCTGCTTTATCTGCTGTTTCTGCTGATTCTGACGCTGCGGTTCTGGCTGCGCCCCCTGCTGCTGCCCTTCTATCTGCTGGCCGCGCTGATCTGGGCGCCGCCGGTGTGGACCGGCAACCTGCAAACGCTGGTGCGCTTCGTCACCGAAGATCTGGTGCCGGCGCCGCTGAAAAGCGGCGGCGGTATCGCCGAGCTGTGGGTGTGGCTGGCCACGCTGTGGAGCGAACAGATCGGCCCCGGGGTCTGGCATACCCTGGTGCTGGGTCTGGCCGCCCTGTTGCTGACGGCGTTGTTGGCCCTGGTACTGTTTCCGCTACGCTCACCGCTGTTCGGTAATCGCACCACGCAGGCCGTCGGCCACCTTATTCTGGTGGTGCTACGCACCACGCCGGAATTCTTCCTGGCGTTTTTCTTTCTGATCATGCTCGGCCCGTCGATGCTGCCGGGGATCCTTGCCTTGGGCCTGCACACCGGGGCGATCATCGCCCACCTCACCGCCCGCTTCAGCGAAGGGCTGACCCTGCGCGACGACAGCGCCCGAGGGCTCAACCGCTACGCGTTCGAGGTGCTGCCCCGCCTGTACCCCAATTTTCTCGCCTTTTTGCTCTACCGCTGGGAGATCATCATGCGCGAGACCGCGGTGCTGGGTATCCTGGGCATTCACACCCTGGGTTTTTATATTGATTCCAGCGTCGCCGAGTTCCGATTCGACCGCACCCTGGTTTTGATTCTTGCCACCGTGGCCCTGAATCTGGGCGTGGACGCCTTCTCGCGCTGGTTGCGCGGGCGCCTGCGCCTCTCCACCCGTGGCCAGCCCATGGAATGACTGGAATAACAAGCACCGCCATGACCGACAGGAGAACCGCATGCTGACCCCTTCCGCCACCCAGGACCTGATCATGGTCGGCGGCGGCCACAGCCACGCGCTGGCGTTGCGCATGCTGGCCATGAAACCGGTGCCCGGCCTGCGTTTGACCCTGGTGTCCCCGGACAGCCTGAGCGCCTATTCCGGCATGCTGCCGGGGCTGGTGGCTGGCCACTACCGGCTGGAAGAAACGCATATTGATCTGCGGCGGCTGTGCCAGGCGGCGGGGGTGCGTTTTGTCCGCGCCCGCGCGGAGCGGCTCAAGCCCGCGCAACGGCGGCTTTACCTGGATGACGGCACCCACCTGGAATACGACCTGATAAGCCTGGACGTGGGCGCCACCCCCAACCTGACCGCCGTGCCCGGCGCCGAACAGCACGCGGTGCCGGTGAAACCGGTGGCGGATTTTCACCGCCGCTGGCAGGCGTTGCGGGACGAACTGGCGGCGCGGGACACGCCGGCGGCCATCACCGTGGTAGGCGGCGGCGCCGGCGGCACCGAAATGGCGCTGGCGGTGGCCCACGCGCTCGGCGACCGCGCCCGTGTCAGTCTGGTCACCGCGGGGCCGCTACTGCCGGGGTTCCCGGCCGGCGTGCGCCGGCGCATGACGCAGCGCCTGAAGGCCCGGGGCGTGGCACTCCACAGCGATACGCCGGTGCGCCAAGCACAAGCCAAACGCCTGTTGAGCGACGACGGCGAGCTTGCCCACGATTTCCTGCTCTGGTGCACCGGCGTACAGGCCGCTGCCTGGCTGTCGGAAAGCGGCCTGCCCTGCGACGACCAGGGCTTCGTGCGTGTCAGTGAGACCCTGCAAAGCCCGGCGGACGCGCGGGTGTTCGCCGCCGGCGACTGCGCCGCCTTCCCCGGCGACCTGCCCAAGGCCGGGGTATACGCGGTACGTCAGGCGAAAACCCTGGCGCGCAACCTGGCCGCCGCCGCCCAGGGACAGCCCCTGGAACCGTACCGGCCACAGCGGCGCTTCCTGTCCCTGTTATCCGCCGGCGGCCGCGACGCCGTGGGAAGCCGGGGCGGCGGCCCGTCACTGGCCGGCGGCTGGGTATGGCGCTGGAAAGACCGGCTGGACCGGGGCTTCATGGACAAATTCGACCGCCGGCTGCCGCGCATGGACGCCGCCAGCCAGGCCGGAGCCCCGGACGATACACTGCACTGCGCGGGCTGCGGTGCCAAAGTGGGGGCGCAATCGCTCAGCGAGGCCCTGGCGACGCTGGACCCGGTGATCCGCGACGACATCGAGGCCGGCGTGGACCACGCCGACGACGCCGCCGTGATCCGCTGGCCGGCGGACCAGCGGCTGGTGCAAAGCCTGGATTATTTCCCCGCTTTTGTGGACGAGCCCTATTTGTTCGGGCGCATCGCCGCGCTGCACAGCCTCAGCGACCTGTTCGCGATGAACGCGGCGCCCCACTCCGCTCTGGCCACCGTCTGCATACCGCGCCACCACCCCCGGCTGCAAAGCCGCGATCTGAACCGCCTGATGGCCGGGGCGCTGAAAGAACTGAACGCCGCCCGCTGTACCCTGGTGGGCGGCCACACCATCGAAGGGCCGCAAATGGCCGCCGGTTTCACCGTCAACGGCGCCGCGCCCCCGGGTGACCTGTGGCATAAAAGCGGCGCCCGGCCCGGCGACGTGCTGATCCTTACCAAGTCCCTGGGCACCGGCATTCAACTGGCCGGTCTGATGCAGGGTCTCAGCCGTGGCCCCTGGCTGGACGCCACCCTGGACAGCATGCTGCGCAGCAACGGCACGGCCCGGGACGCGCTGGCGCCACTGGTGCCCAACGCCTGCACCGACATCACCGGCTTCGGCCTGCTCGGCCACCTGCTGGAACTGTGCGAGCAAAGCAACCTGGATGCGCGCCTGGATCTGGACACCCTGGCATTGCTGCCGGGCACCGCTGAGCTGGTGGAGCGGGGCGTGGCGAGCACGCTGAAACCGGCCAACGACCAGGTGCTGACACGCTGCGCGCACGGCGACATCGATGACGGCGACCCACGCCTGGCGGCGGCCACCGATCCGCAGACCAGCGGTGGGCTGCTGTTCTCGGTGGATCCCGGTTTGCGCGACGCCGCCCTAGCGGCTCTGCGTCAAGCCGGCGTGGAGGCCTCGGCCATCGGTGAAATGAGTGTAAAAGATCACAAAGCTTTAACGTGCATAACCCTGGCCGCCGACCGCCCATGCTAGTCTCTTAACACGTTTTATAAGTGGAGCGATGTCGATGAAAAAGCAAATCACAGGCGTTCTGACGGCGCTGGTTATGCTGTTTACGCAAGGCTTGTTTGTCCCCGCGGCTCAGGCCGCCATGGTCACCACCGATGGCATGGTGTCCAGCGAACAGCGGGCCGCCACCGAACGTAAAGTCATGCGGCTGATGAACCACGAAGCCGCCGCCAAGGTGCTGGCCAAAAACGGCGTCACCCCGAAAGACGTGAAAAAGCGTCTCGGTCGCCTCAGTGACCGGGAGTTGAACCAACTGGCGCAGAAGGCGGACCAGATGCCCGCCGGCGGTAGCGTCGTGGGTGTGATCCTCGCCGTGATTCTGATTCTGGTGCTGCTGGATCTGCTCGGCGCCACCGATGTGTTCCCTGTTATCGACCCGATCGGGTAAATGATCGCCTGCCCGCGCGGCGGCCGCCCGGCCGCCGCCTTGTTGTTTCTGCTACTGCTTGCCGCTTGCCAGACGGTGCCGCCGCCGGAACGGGCCGACGCGCGCCCACAGCAACGGCTGGATGTGCCCTTCATTCCCCAGGACGCCTACCAATGCGGCCCCGCCGCGCTGGGCATGATGCTGCAATGGAACGGGCTGCCCGGCGACAAGACGGCGCTGGTCGACGAGGTATGGTTGCCGGACCGTCAGGGCGCCCTGGGTATCGAGCTGGTGGCGGCGGGCCGGGCCCGGGGCCTGCTGGCTTACCCGGTCAACACCCCCACGGATCTGATTCAGGAGGTGCAGGCCGGCCACCCGGTGCTGGTGTTGCAGAATCTGGCGCTGCCGCAATGGCCGTTATGGCACTATGCGGTGGTGATCGGCTACCGCGATGGCGGGGAGCGCATTGTCCTGCACAGCGGCACGGATCAGGCCACGGAAAGCCGCTGGAACCGCTTCCTGCGCACCTGGGCCCGGGGCCGCTACTGGGGGTTCGTGCTGCTGCCGCCCGGCGACCTGCCGGACAGCGTGCAACCGGAACCGCTGCTGCAGGCGCTGGCGCCGATGCAGACCGGCGGCCTGCCCTATTGGCAGGCCGCCGTGGCCCGTTTTCCGGACAATGGCCGGCTGCGTTTCGGCTACGCCAACGCACTCTGGCAAGACGGACGAACCCGCGCCGCCCTGCGCGCCTACCACGCCACCGTGGAGCGCGCCCCGGAAATGGCGCCGGCCTGGAACAACCTGGCCTACGCGCTGCGCGACAGCGGCGATACGGCCCGGGCGCGGGAGGCAGTGTGCCGCGCCCGCCGGCTGGCGCCGGAGGACGACAACGTGGCGAACAGCGTCGCCGAGATCACTGACGGCCGGGGCTGCTGACCCTGGATTAACGGCGGCGGCTATGCCGCGACCCCGGCCATTGCTAAGCTTGCAAAAAAACCGAAGGCGCTTTCCGTGTTGGCTGCATTCATCAAACTATTCCGCTCGTTGCCGTTGGCCCTGTTGCTCGTGCTTCTGCCGATGGCGGCGGCTCAGGCGCAAACCGGTTCGTTTTCGTTGCCGGGGATCGGCGACCTGGAGAAGCAACTCTCCGGTGACGGCGGCGACGCCGGCAAGGGCAAAAACGACAACGCCGACGCCACCGGCGAGAACCCCGAACGCGAGGAACTGCAACAAACCCTGGAGTTGCGCCGCGAGATTGACAGCAACCGGGAACAGATCAAGACGCTCGCCGACCGCAAGCGGCAGGCGCCGGTGGAGCGCAACCGTCTTCAGCAGCAGTTGGCCCAGGCCCGCCAGGACGCCGAGCTGGACTGGCGGGCGCGCTACCAGGACCGCTCCCTGACGGCGCTGGCCGAAGAACTGGGCCAGCAATTGGAAGCGCTGGAAGAAAACCAGCAAACCCTGGCCAAGGTGAGCGGCGAACTGACCCGCGCGCAAACCCTGCCCGAACGTGCCCAGAGCACCATCAGCGACAGCCTGGCGCGCACCGACGAAATCCGCCGGCGCCTGAATCAGGAAAACGAAACCCTCGCCGAGGCTGAGAAAACCCGTCTGCGCACCGAACTGGCGGCGCTGGAAACGCGCATTGAGCTGCGCAACCAGGAGCTGTCGGTGGCCAGCACTCTGGAAGAGCTGGCCCGTCTGCGCAAACGGGTATTGGAAGCGCAAACCGAGGTCATCCAGACGCGGCTGGATGTGTTGCAGCCGATGATCAACGAGCGCCGGGGCGAATCACTCAGCGCGGAAATTGGCAACGACCAGCTCGACCTGCCCGAAAGCCTGGCCGGCAACCCACTTCTGGAAACCGCGCGGCAGCGCAACGAGACGGTGCGCGAGCAACTCAAGGACACCGCCAACGACGTCAACAACCTGATCCGCGAAGTGATCAACGCGGAGACCCGGCTGGACCGCGCCCGCTCGCTCTCCAGCACCGTCAACGACCAGATCGAAATGCTCGACGGCAGCCTGCTGCTGTCGCGTATTCTCTACGAGCAACAGAAAAGTCTGCCGCAATTTAAACCCCGGGAGGGTCTGGATAAGCAGATTACCCAGGCCCGGCTGGCCCAGTTCGATATCCGCCAGACCCTGCAGGAACTGGAAAACCGGGATATCGAGCTGCCGGAGGACAGCGGGCTCGACGAGCCGCGAAAAGCGCAGTTGCGCGACGGCCTGCAACGCCTGATCGACAACCGGGTGGACCTGCTCAATCAGCTCGATCAAGAACTGGGCCGCAAGCTCAATATTCTGGTGCGCCTGAACCTTTCCCAGGAGCAACTGGATAAACTGACCCGCAATCTGCACGACATTATTTCCGAGCAGACCTTTTGGATGCCGAGCACCCAGCCCCTGTCCCTGGCCTGGTTCGCGGAGTTCCCCGAGCAGGTGATCGATCAACTCGACACCATCCCCTGGCAGCGCATGTCCGCGGACGCCACGGAAATCTTCCAGAGTAAGTGGGAGTGGCTGTTCCTGCCGCTGGTGCTGGCCGGCGGCCTGTGGATAGTGCGCCCGCGCCTGCGCAAACGGATCAAATCGCTGAACGGCGACATCGGCTTTCTGAAACGCGACAGTCAGCGCCACACCCCCCTGGCGATTATCTACACAGCGCTGCTCTGCGTGCCCGGCCCGCTGGTACTGAGCCTGCTCGGCTGGGGGCTGTGGGTGCAGCCCGGCACGCTGAGCTCGGTGCTGGGCGCGGCGCTGGCCAAGATCGCCCTGATCTGGCTGGTATTCGAGTTGTGCTACCGGCTGCTGTCGCGCAACGGCATCGCCCAGCGCCATTTCCGCTGGACCGAGGACAACAACCGGCAACTGCGCCGGCGTCTGCTTTCCGTCGGCCTGACCATGGTGCCGATGACGTTGGTAATCGCCTTCGGTGAGGAATGGCCGGCGCAGCTGAGCAACGACCGTATCGGCCTGGTGACCATGGTGGCCGGGCTGGTCGTCATCAGCGTGATGCTGGCGCGCACCGCGCTGTCGTACCCGATTCAGCACTATTCCCGAACCCTGCGCGCGGTGACCACCACCATCAGCGCCGGCGCGCCGCTGGTACTGGTGGCACTGATCGTGGCGGGCTACTACTTCACCTCGGTGCGCCTGTCCGGCCGCCTGATCGACACTTTCTACCTGGCGTTGCTGGCGATTCTGATCGACGCCACCGCGGTGCGCGGCCTGGCGGTGGCCGCGCAGCGCCTGGCCTACAAGCGGGCGGTGGCGGAACGGGAAGCGGAACCCAAGGAAAACGTGGAAGGGGTAGAAGTCGAAGAGCCGCAAATGGACCTGCAGCAGGTCAACCAGCAATCGTTGCGGCTGGTGCGCCTGGGGCTGGTTTTGCTGTTCGGCGTGCTGCTTTACTGGGTGTGGGCGGATGTGATCAATGCGTTCTCCTACACCAACACCATTGTGCTGTGGGAAAGCACCGAGGGCAGCGGCGCCAACGCCACCACCTCGCCGATCAGCCTGGGCGATGTGATCACCGCCTTGGCCATCGGCATCG
The DNA here is from genome assembly GCA_041624875.1 of Alcanivorax sp. Lineage (GTDB taxonomy): Bacteria > Pseudomonadota > Gammaproteobacteria > Pseudomonadales > Alcanivoracaceae > Alloalcanivorax. Next base: position 5,397 of record JBFJUC010000050.1, on the reverse strand, counting down.
GCACCTTCGTGCTGGTCGGCAACCTGCCCGGCCTGCTGGAAGTGCTGCTGCTCTCAAGGTTGAACCTGAAACAAGGCGCCAGCTACGCCACCACCACCCTGCTCTCCTACGTGATCGTGATGGTCGGCATCATGATTACCCTGGGCTCGCTGGGGCTGTCCTGGAGCAAACTGCAATGGCTGGTGGCCGCACTCGGCGTCGGCCTGGGCTTCGGTCTGCAGGAGATTTTCGCCAACTTTATTTCCGGCATTATTATTCTGTTCGAGCGGCCGATCCGTATCGGCGACGTGATCACCATCGGCGAGCTGTCGGGCACCGTCAGCCGCATTCGCATCCGCGCCACCACCATCATCGATTTCGACCGCAAGGAAATCATCATTCCCAATAAGGCGTTCGTCACCGAACGGCTGATCAACTGGTCGCTCAGCGATACCGTGACCCGCCTGATTGTCACCGTGGGCTTCGCCTATGGCTCCGATCTGAAAGCCTGCCGCGAGATCCTGGAAACCGCCGCCCACGACAACAGCCGCGTGATGAGCGACCCGGAGCCGATGATCCTGTTCATGGCCTTCGGCGCCAGCACCCTGGACCACGAGCTGCGGGTGTACGTGAAGGACATCGGCGACCGGCTCTACGCCACCGATGAATTGAACCGGCATATTGACGAACTGTGCCGCGAGCGCGGCGTGGAGATCGCCTTCAACCAGATCGACGTGCATCTGCGCTCCGCCAGCGACGACGTCAAGGTGCAGCACCTCGCCGGCGGCGACGGACCGCCCAGGAGCGCCGACGGCGATTGATTGCCTATTGCGGCGGCGCGAGGCCCGGGAAGCGCTCCAGAAGCGCCTCGCGACGGCCCTTCAGCGCCTCCAGCTTGCGGCGCCCTTCCGCCAGTTGCTCCGGCGCCAGGCCCTCACGCTCGCCCTGCGCCACCAGACTTTCCAGCTCCGCAATACGCCGCTTCGAGGCGTCCACGAAAGAGGCGTACACCGCCATCTTTTCCCCCTGCTCATAGAGACGGTAGCGCTCGGGGTCGTCCAGCACATCCGGCGGCGGCGCCTGCCGGGATTCCCGGCGGGCCACCGGCGGCGTGCGCGGATCACCGTGCCGCCGTGCCTGGCGCAAGGACTCCACGGCCTCCGGACGTAACCGTGGCAGCGTCGTCTCCGGCACCGGGGAGGACGCGGCGCGGGGCCTCGAAGGCGGCGCCGGCGCTGGCGGGTCCGGGTTGGCCATTGGCTGCGCCGGCAAGACCGGTGGCGCCGACGGTGGCGCCTCCCAGTCCGGTCCGCGTTCGGCAACCACCGGTGCCGGGCCCGGGGAGGGGTCATCGGGCCACCACATGGCCGCCGCCGTCAGGCCCACAAAGGCCGAGGCCGCGAACAGCGCCGCTCGAATCACGGCTGAGCCTCCGGATAGAACCTTACCCCGGCGTCGGCCCGGCGACGCGCCAGACCGGTACGCAGCCGGTCCTGCAACCGTTCGCGGGCCAACACCCGCGACGCCCGGTAACGCACCGCTTCGCTGTCGGCGGCCTGAAAACCTTCCTGACGACGGTCCACCCGCACGATCACCCAGCGCGCCTCGCCGGGCACGCGGGCCGGTGGAGACACCCCGCCCTCCGGCAGGGTGAAAGCAAAGCCGGTGAGCCAGGCGGCCTCGCCCGCCCCGCGCTCCAGCCACTCCGGCTGCCGGTAGCGCACGCCCTCCCGATCGGCATAGACCGCCGCCAAATCAGTCAGATCGGCGCCGCCGTCCAGGCGCGCATGCGCCTCGTCGGCCAGTGCCTGGGTAGGCAAGTACAAACGCGCCGCGCGCACTTTCTCCACACGCCGAAAACGGTCACGGTGCGATTGGTAATAGCGACGAATGGCCTTGTCCGATATGGCGGCGGCCACCTCCCGCAACCGGTTGTTGTCGTCGTGGGGGTCGTCGCTGAGGCCCAGGACGCGCAGCAGCGCGCGTTGATCCAGTCGATCCAGCACCAGTTGACGCACCCAGGCCCGCTCCGCCGGTTGCAGCGGCGCTTGCCGTTCAAACCAGTCGAGGATGAAGGCCCGGCGTATATAGGCGCCGGCGGCGTCGGCCATGGCCTCGGTATCGAGATTGTGGAAACGGGTCTTCAGAGCAATGTTCTGGGCGTCGTACAGTTCCGCCAGTGAAAGACGGCGTTCCCGGCCGCCGGGGAAACGATATTCGGCCACCACCCAGGCCCGCGCGGCGGCCTCCTGCTCGTCGCTCAGGGTCTGACGCAACCCCGGGCGAGCGGTCAGAATCGGCGCCAGCCCCTTGGCATCCAGGTTCCAGCTCCCCCGCACCGCCTCCAGCGGCGTTGCCCAACCCCGTTTCGTGATCGCCGCCGCCAGTTCGTCGCGATAGGCCACCCGAATCAAGGCGGCGGTGTCCATGGCGGCCTGGACGACGCGATCGTAGCCCACCCGGGCCGGCGGTGCGTCGTCGCCATACGACCGGCGGTACCAAACGCCCATCAGGTGTATGTCCACCAACTGTTCCAGTACCCGCCGCGCCGGTACCGCCGGCTCGTGCAATCGCGCCGTGGCCAGAAAGACGTCCAACACCGGGCGGGTGAGCACCGTGTCGTCCACCTCCGCCACCACGCCCGGGTCTCGAGGCGTGGCGCCGGCCAGGGCCGCCATCAACAACGCCGCCAGGACCAGGGTCCAGCGACGGGTTCCGTTGCTGCCCATGCTCTACTGAGTCAGTTGCGCGGACGCGTGGCCCAGCAAGTGCACCACCATGGCGATGGCGTGGGGCACCACCACCTGGGCCACCTGCACCCGGTCCGAGTGATCGGTGCTCGACAGCACCAGGCTGCCGTTGGCATAGGCAATGTTACCGCCCTGGGTGAGCAGCGGCCGGATATCGGTGGTGCCGCCGCCCGGCACGGTGAAGCTGGACAGCGCCTGGGTTACCAGGGCGTCGTCGTGGAGGTTTTCGCTGTCGTAGTAATCCGCCACCCAGCCTTCCCAGCCGCTGTGGTTGAGCGCCGAGGTGGTCCAGACATGATGCGGCTGGACCACGTCGGTGGCGTGCAGCGCATAGCCCAGGCTCTGGGCGGTGGGGTTGGCCAGGAACTGGTCGTACCAGTACTGGGCCAGGTTATCCAGGGGCTGGAAGGGCATCTCCTCGAAATCGTCGTACATGGATTTGGACGACGTGGTGCCCTGGCGGTAATTGGCCTCGGTGATGCCGTAGGTGTTGTATTCCGAATCGTCGTTGGACCACCAGCCGGTCATGCCGCCCGGGCCATCGTCCAGGTAATCGCCCACCAGCCAGCTCGCCGCCAGATTGTCGATGTCGCCCCACACGGTGAGCTTGTCGTAGTTATAGCCGCCCAGATCGTTGCCGTGCACGTCCGGCCCGCGAGTGTGGTTCTGGAAATGCCAGTACGAAGTGTAGTTGACCAGCGAGCTGCCGGCGTTGAACACCGGTGCGTAGACACAGTCCCCGGTGATTGCGCCGCAGAAGTAGGTGTCCTGGAAGTCGTCCACATCGTAGGCGCTCTGCCCCAGTACCTGGGCGAACTGCGCCACGGTGTAGCCAGCGGCGGCAGCCACCGCCTGCAAATCCGAGTAACCGGTGGTTTGCGGATGCGCCTGCATGTAGGCCACCGCGTCTTCCACCAGGCGCCGGTGGGTTTCTTGTTTGAAGGCGTGGGCGGTCGGGCACAGACAGGCGGCGACCAGCAAGCCGATGAATATCCGTTTCATGATTTTCTCCCTGAGGGTGTTGTTTTTGGTATTTCCGTCCTATCAAGGCGCAATTCGGTCGCTGCTTCAATTGTTCATCCGCGACAACCTTTATCCAGAAGGCACTCCCCGTATCCGGCCCGGCAAAAATGCTACACTCGCGCCTCATTTCTCCGACGACGCGCTTTCATGTCACTGATCACACTGCGACAGATTCAACTGCACTTCGGCGAGCAGCCCCTGCTCGACAATGTCGATCTCACCATTGAAGCCGGCGAGCGGCTCTGTCTGGTGGGCCGCAACGGCTCCGGCAAGTCCACCCTGTTCAAGGTCCTGGCCGGTGAGGTGCAGGCCGACGACGGCCAGATCGAAAGCACCCAGAACCTGATGATCTCGCGTCTGGAACAGGAAGTGCCCGAGGACCAGGATCACAGCGTGCACGACATGGTCGCCGAGGGCCTGGGCGAGCTGGGCACGCTGCTCAATGAACACGACCACCTGAGTCGCGCTCTCGGCGATCCGGACCAGGCGAACCGCATGGATGAGAACCTGGCCCGCTTCGAAACCCTGAACAATCAGATCGAGGCGCGCGGCGCCTGGCAGCTGTTCCAGCGCGTTGACACGGTGCTCTCCAAGCTGAACCTGAACGGCGAGCAGAACTTCGCCGGCCTGTCCGGCGGCATGAAACGCCGCGTGCTGCTGGCCCGCGCGCTCGTCCAGGAGCCGGACATCCTGCTGCTGGACGAGCCCACCAACCACCTGGACCTGGACGCGATCCGTTGGCTGGAAACCTTTCTCAAAGGCTATTCCGCCACCCTGGTGTTCATTTCCCACGACCGCGCCTTCATTCGCTCTCTGGCCACCCGCATTATCGAGTTGGACCGTGGCCAGCTAACCAGTTGGCCCGGCGATTACGACAAGTACCTGGCCGGCAAACAGGCGGCGCTGGACAACGAAGAGCGCGCCAACGCCGAGTTCGACAGGAAGCTCAGCCAGGAAGAGCGCTGGATCCGCCAGGGCATCAAAGCGCGCCGCACCCGTAACGAGGGCCGCGTGCGCGCCCTGAAAAGCATGCGCGAGGACTACGCCCGGCGCCGCAACCGTCAAGGTACCGCCGGCCTGGAAATCCAGCAGAGCGACAACTCCGGCAAGGTGGTGATCGAAGCGGAGCATCTGCGCTACGCCATCGATGGCCTGCCCCTGTTGCAAGATTTTTCGATCACCCTGCTGCGTGGCGACCGCGTCGGCATCCTCGGCCCCAATGGCTGTGGCAAATCGACGCTGATCCGCCTGCTGCTGGACCGGCTCACGCCGGACGCGGGTACCGTCAAGCAAGGCACCCAGCTTCAGGTGGCCTACTTCGACCAGATGCGCGACACCCTGGACAGCAATAAAAGCGTGCTCGATAACCTGGCGGAAGGCTCCGACGTGGTCGAAATCAACGGCCGCAAAAAGCATGTGATGGGTTATTTGCAGGACTTCCTGTTCGAGCCGGCCCGCGCCCGCCAGCCGGTGCGTTCGCTGTCCGGCGGCGAACGCAACCGGCTGCTGCTGGCCAAGCTGTTCACCAAACCGTTCAACTTGCTGGTGCTCGATGAGCCCACCAACGACCTGGACGTGGAAACCCTGGAGCTGCTTGAGGAGCAACTGGTCAACTACCAGGGCACCCTGCTGCTGGTCAGCCATG